>NZ_JBHMCY010000074.1:0-39341 GCF_042430725.1 Streptomyces cinereospinus
GGCGACCGTGCCGGACGGCAGCGGCGCGCCGCGGCCGCCGTCGCCGCCGGTCCAGTCGTCGGTGCGCCCGGCGTCGTCGCCGTAGCGGGCGAACTCGCGGTGAGCCGGTCGGCCGGGGACCCGGCGGCGACCGTACGGCCCGGGCACGCGCCGCCGCCCTCCCGGTCGCCGTCCGGGCGGGCGGGCAGGACGGCCGCGAGGACCAGGGCCGGCAGCAGACCGGCCGTGGTCGCCGCGCGCCGTGGCGCGCGGCGCTCGTCGGGCACGCTCCGCGACGTCAGCGGGCGGCGGTCACCTGGTCCATGGGGAGCCACAGGACGGTGCTGAGCCAGGGCCCCGAGTGGGTGCGGCGGACCTGGTCGATCGCCGCGTCGGACAGGGCCGTCCGCCAGACGCGGACCTCGTCGATCGCGCCGGTGAAGAAGGCCCGGCTGTCCATCCGCTGGCCGATGTGCACACCGAACGGCGAGTTGCGGCTCACCGAGCCGGGCACGTCCTCGGTGCCGGCCGCCCGGCCGTCGACGAACAGGGTCAGCCGCCCGCCGCCGCGCCGCAGCGCGAGGTGGTGCCACGCGCCGTCGTTGCGGGCGCCGCTCGACTGCACGGAGGCCGTGTTGACGGTCCGCACGCCCTCCCGGGTGGCGATCAGGCCGCGCACGCGGTCCCGCGCGGGTTCGGCGCGCAGCCAGACCTGCGGCTGGCTGGTGCCCGCCCCGCCCATCCACAGCAGGGGCTGCTCACCGCCGGTGGCGGTGTAGCGGAACCACAGGGACGCGGTGAAGTCCCGACCGCCGAGCAGGAGTTGGTCCCGGTAGGGCAGGCGTACGGCGTCGTCGGCGCCGTCGAGGCGCAGCGCGCCGCCGAGCACGCCGGGGGTGGTCGAGGCGCCGCCCAGGACGTTCGCCTCGGGGGCGAGCAGGGCGCGGTCCGTGGTGACCGGGTCGGCGCCGCGGCGGGGCGCGAGCCACTCCTCGTTGAAGCGGGCGAAGCGGATCTCGTCGCGGGCGTCGGCGGTGCCGCCCTCGTACACCAGGCCGACGGTGCTGCCGGAGACGTGCACCAGGTCGGAGTAGCCGGACCAGTCCCGGGTGACGACCGTGCCGCGGTCGACGCTGTCCCAGGTCGCGCCGCCGTCGTAGGAGGAGCGGATCATCATGGTGCGGCGGCGGTCGGGGTCGCCGGGGCAGGACAGCAGCAGGCGGTCGCCGAGGCGCAGCGTGGCGCCCTGCACCTGGGGGGCGTAGAGGCCGGGGAGGGACGCGAAGGGACCCGCGAAGCTTTCGCCGCCGTCGCGGCTGACGGCCTGCGAGCGGTGCCCGAGGTCGGTGCCCTCCTGTTCGCGGCCGCTGACCAGGATCGTGCCGTCGGCGCGTTCGGTCAGCGAGACCTCGGAGGACTTCTGGCGGAAGCTGCCGTCGGCGGCGAGGGGCCAGGAGTCGGTGGCGCCGACCCGCCAGGTGGTGCCGCCGTCGTCGCTGAGGATGAGCGCGGCGTGGTTCGCGGTGACCCGGTTGCCGTCCCAGGTCTCGGTGTTGACGCCGAAGACCAGCCGGCCGGCGTGGGCGCCCCGGGTGAGCTGGATGCCGTGCACGGGGCCGGTGGCGTACCAGGAGTTCCAGTGCGAGGGCAGGATCTGCGGGCTGAGGTCGCGCGGGGCGGACCAGGTGACGCCGTCGTCGTCGCTGTACTGCAGATGGGGGGTGCGGTTGCAGGGGACGTCGCAGTGGTCGCTGTCGGCCCGGCCCGTGTTGTACGTCTCCGCCAGCAGGATCCGGCCGGTCTCGCGGTCCACCACGGGGGTCGGGTTGCCGTGGGTGTCGCCACCGCCCTCGTTGACCACCCGCAGCGGGCTCCAGGTGCGGCCGCCGTCGGTGGAGCGCTTGAGCACGATGTCGATGTCGGTGGCGTCCCCGCAGTTGAGGACCCGTCCCTCGGCGAACGCCAGCAGCGTGCCCTGCGTGGTCCGCACCACCGTCGGGATCCGGAAGCAGGCGTAGCCGGGGTCACGCGAGGCCTTGAAGAGGACCTTCTGCTCGAACAACGGCGCGGCGGAGGCCGGTTGGGCCCGGGCGGGGCCCGGGACGGCGGCGGCGGCCGTCAGGACGACGCCCGCGGTGAGGGTGGCTCTCAGGCGTACGCGGAGTCTCGACGGCATGGACGGCCCTTCATTTGTCTGAACATATGGACATCCCACGTCCAACGTAGGCACCACAGACGGTAGTTGGCGGCAGCGACACACCGCAAGAAGGGTGCGGGGGCAACACGAGGGCGCCCCATGAGGCCTGACGTCATGTCAGTGCTGTCGGGGATGCCGGGAGCGTCAGAGAAGGGGTGGGGCGGCGCGGCGCATCGTCGGACCTCCGAAGATCACGGGAAGCCCCAACGATAAATCAGGTCATGGGCGAAACCAGTGCATTACGCACCGAGGGAGAGCAGAAGGGGCACCCCGCCGAGCGGGGTGGCCGGTGCGCCGCGCCGCCCGGCGCGGGCTGAGGCGGGACCCTGCGGTGCGGGGGGCGCTTCCCGTCGGCCGGGGCCCCTGCGGTGCGGGGGGCTTCCCGTCGGCCGGGGCCCCTGCGGTGCGGGGGGCTTCCCGTCGGCCGGGGCCCCGCCGCCGTGCCGCGGGGGACCGTCAGCCCGGGGCGGCCGCGGTCCGCAGGGCGATCCGGTCCTCACCCGCGTACACGTTCATGGAGCTCCCCCGCAGGAAGCCCACCAGGGTCAGCCCGGTCTCCTGGGCCAGGTCCACCGCCAGCGACGAGGGCGCCGAGACCGCCGCCAGCACCGGGACGCCCGCCATCACCGCCTTCTGCGCCAGCTCGAAGGAGGCCCGGCCGGACACCAGCAGGATCGCCCGGGACAGGGGCAGGCCGTCGCTCTGCAGGGCACGGCCGACCAGCTTGTCGACCGCGTTGTGCCGGCCCACGTCCTCCCGTACGTCCAGCAGCTCGCCGTCCTCGGCGAACAGCGCCGCCGCGTGCAGGCCCCCGGTCCGGTCGAAGACGCGCTGCGCCGCGCGGAGCCGGTCGGGCAGGCTCGCCAGCAGCTCGGTGCCCACCCGGACCGGGGGAGTGTCGGCGACCGGCCAGCGGGCCGTCGTGCGCACCGCGTCCAGGCTCGCCTTGCCGCACAGACCGCAGGACGAGCTGGTGTAGACGTTGCGCTCCAGCGTGATGTCCGGGACCGCCACGTCCGGGGCGGTCTGCACGTCGACCACGTTGTACGTGTTCGACCCGTCGGCGGTGGCCCCGGCGCAGTAGACGATGTTCCGCAGCTCCGCGGCGGTGCCCAGCACCCCCTCGCTCACCAGGAACCCCGCCGCGAGGGCGAAGTCGTCACCGGGGGTGCGCATGGTGATCGCCAGCGGCCTGCCGTTCAGCCGGATCTCCAGGGGTTCCTCGGCGACGAGCGTGTCCGGACGGGTGGAGACCGCGCCGTCCCGGATGCGGATCACCTTGCGTCGTTCCGTGACTCGTCCCATGTCTGATCAGTCCCGGTTCTGTCCGTGCTGGTAGCCGAAGCGGCCCTGGATGCAGAGGTTGCCGCGGGTCACCGGGTTGTCGTGCGGCGAGGTGACCTCGACGGTCTCATTGTCCTGCACGTGGAGCGTGCGGTTGCGGCCGACTCCGCGGCAGGCGCAGACGGTCGTCGCCGCCGTCTGCCGCGACCCGTCCCGCGTACCCGCCGCCCGCATGCCGAATTCCGACCTGAACGACAGCGCTGCGTGGGGCAGACCTCGATGCAGTTGCCGCAGGACGCGCACGCCGAGCCGGTGAGCGGACCTGGGCGCCACGGTGTCGCCGTGGCGGAAGGGCGGCACGTCCTTCCCGGCGGCCCGGCAGGAGTCCGAAACGGTCGAGCCCGCCGGGACCCGGGCCTCCCGCCCGTCGATCGTGCACTCCACCAGCCGGCGCGGCACGCCCAGCGGGGTCGCGGTCAGTCGTGGGCCCCCGGACGGTCGATGGCGGATTCCACGGCGTTCCCGGCGGTCCGTCCCGGACCGCGGCGGGCGCTGATCGCGTTCGCCCGGCTGCGGGTGGGCGCGCCGCTCGGGTACGGCCTGTACGCACTCGTGTGCAAGGCGCCCCAGTTGTTCACCGGGTGGGGCGCCGCGGCCCCGGGCGGCGGCGCGGTGGCCCGCGAGGGCTGCCCGGACGTGCGGCCGGCTGCCGAAACCGACAACCCCGGGGCCCCATTCCTGTGTCTTCGCCCGCACCGTTACTCACGAGTCGCTGACCAGACTGGTGGGTCCCGCAGCCCGCAGCAAGGAGGGGACCCCGCCCATGAACGGCTCGCGCATCGCCGCCCTCGGCCATTACCAGCCCGCCAAGGTGCTCACCAACGAAGACCTGGCCGGCCTGGTCGACACCAGCGACGAGTGGATCAGGTCCCGGGTCGGCATCCGCACCCGCCACATCGCGGGCCCCGACGAACCGGTGGACGAACTCGCCGCGCACGCCGCCGCCAAGGCGCTCGCGGCGGCCGGGCTGACGCCGAGCGACATCGACCTGGTCCTGGTCGCCACCTCGACCGCCGTCGACCGCTCGCCGAACATGGCCGCCCGGGTGGCGGCCCGGCTCGGCGTCCCGCAGCCCGCGGTGATGGACCTCAACGTGGTGTGCGCCGGTTTCACCCACGCCCTCGCCACCGCCGACCACACCGTGCGGGCCGGGGCGGCGAGCCGGGCGCTGGTCATCGGCGCCGACAAGATGTCCGACGTCGCCGACTGGACCGACCGGACGACGTGCGTGCTGGTCGGCGACGGTGCGGGGGCCGCCGTGGTGGAGGCCGCCGACGAACCGGGCGTGGGGCCGGTGCTGTGGGGGTCGGTGCCGGAGATGGGGCACGCGGTGCGGATCGAGGGCGAGCCCGCACGGTTCGCGCAGGAGGGGCAGAGCGTCTACCGGTGGGCGACCACCCGGCTGCCGCCGCTCGCCCGGCAGGCCTGCGAGCGCGCCGGGTACGCGCCGCGCGACCTGGCGGCGGTGGTGCTGCACCAGGCCAACCTGCGGATCGTCGAACCGCTCGCGGAGAAGCTGGGCGCCGTCAACGCGGTCGTCGCGCGCGACGTGGCCGAGTCCGGGAACACCTCGGCGGCCAGCATCCCGCTCGCGTTCTCCAAGCTGGTGGAGCAGGGGGCGGTCTCGACCGGGGACCCGGTGCTGCTCTTCGGGTTCGGCGGCAACCTGTCGTACGCCGGGCAGGTCGTCCGCTGCCCGTGAGGGCGGGACGAGGCCGACTCCCCGCAGCGACGGTCAGGCCGCACCGTACACGTGGACAAAAGGCACTCGAAACCGTCTTTCCCGGGGTTCTACGGCTCCTGGGTCGCTCACGTCGACGTCCGCTGTGCACGGCCCTGCCCAGGAGGGGGACCGATGCTGTCGACAGGACTGCCGCGAGGGGCGGTGCCCGGACTCGAAGTCCCGGCCCGCTGCGCGACCGCGTCCACGAGGCGCTGCTCAAACTCGTCACCACCCGCGCCCCGCGGCCCGGCCGGCTCCCGGCCGAGAGCGAACTCGCCGGGCACCTCGGCGTCTCCCGGCAGCCGGTGCGCGAGGCGTCGCAGCGGCTGAACTCCGAGGGGCGGGCCCGGTCTGCGGCCGGCGCAGGGCGCGTTCGCGCGCGAGCCGACCGAGGAGGAGGCCGACCAGCTCTGGCGGTCCGTACGCTGCTGGAGGCCGAGGCGGCCCGGCTCGCCGTCGCGGGGGAGGTCAGCGCCGGCGTCGCCGCGGCGGGAGGAGCTGTGCGCCGAGGGCGAGCGCGCGGTCGCCGCCGCCGACGACGTGGACGGCGCGGTCGCGCGCAACGCCCGCTTCCACGCCGAGGTGATGGAGCCGGCGGGCGACGCCGTCCTCGCCGAACCCGCCGCGCAGGTGGACCGGCGGGTCCGCTCGTACTGCACGCCGGTCGCCCGGCGGCGCGGCCGCCAGTCCCGGATCGGGCACCGCCAGCTGATCGCCGCGATCACGGCGCGGGAGTAGCGGCGCGCGACGGAGGTCATGCGCGCCCGCACCGAGCCCACCCGCACGTCGTACCACGAGCGTCCGTGTCCGTAGCGGGCCCGCGCACCCCTCTTTGTCCTGTGAGTGGGAAAAGTCGGCGGCAATTCGTGCGCAGCTTCTTCCCACTTCCGGCAGCCGCTGCTACGTTCCCCTCAAAAGCCGGACAGCGACGGCCGATCTGAGGCGGGGAGGGGATCGTGAGACGTATGACCGCGCGCCCCGCCAACGCCCACCAGGCCAGGCTGCTGAAGCTGTTGCGCGACGGCGGGCCCAACTCCCGGGCCCAGCTGGGCGACCAGGTCGACCTCTCGCGGTCCAAGCTGGCCGTGGAGGTGGACCGGCTGCTGAAGACGGGCCTGGTCGTCGCCGACGGACTCGCCGCCTCGCGCGGCGGCCGCCGCTCGCACAACATCCGGCTCGCGCCGAACCTGCGCTTCCTCGGCGTCGACATCGGCGCGACCTCCATCGACGTCGCGGTCACCAACGCGGAGCTGGAGATCCTGGGCCACATCACCCAGCCGATGGAGGTGCGCGAGGGTCCCGTCGCGGTCTTCGAGCAGGTGCTGGCCATGGCCGCCAAGCTGCGGGCCTCCGGGCTCGCGGAGGGGTTCGACGGCGCCGGCATCGGCGTCCCGGGCCCGGTCCGCTTCCCGGAGGGCGTCCCCGTGGCGCCGCCGATCATGCCGGGCTGGGACGGCTTCCCGGTGCGGGAGGCGCTCAGCCAGGAGCTCGGCTGCCCGGTCATGGTCGACAACGACGTGAACCTGATGGCGATGGGGGAGATGCACGCGGGCGTCGCACGCTCCGTGGGCGACTTCCTCTGCGTCAAGATCGGCACCGGCATCGGCTGCGGCATCGTCGTCGGCGGCGCGGTGCACCGCGGCACGACCGGCTCCGCGGGCGACATCGGGCACATCCAGGCGGTGCCCGACGGACGTTCGTGCGCCTGCGGCAACCGGGGCTGCCTGGAGGCCCACTTCAGCGGCGCGGCGCTCGCCCGCGACGCGCTGGAGGCCGCCCAGCAGGGCCAGTCGGCCGAGCTCGCGGCCCGGCTGGAGAACGGCGGCGCGCTCACCGCCGTCGACGTCGCCGCCGCGGCGGCGGCCGGCGACGCCACCGCCCTCGAACTGATCCGTGAGGGCGGCAACCGCACCGGCAAGGTCATCGCCGGCCTGGTCAGCTTCTTCAACCCCGGCCTGGTGGTGATCGGCGGCGGGGTGACCGGCCTCGGCCACACCCTGCTCGCCGCGATCCGCACCCAGGTCTACCGCCAGTCGCTGCCCCTGGCGACCGGCAACCTGCCCATCGTCCTGGGCGAGCTGGGCCCCACCGCCGGTGTCATCGGCGCGGCCCGGCTGATCAGCGACCACCTGTTCTCACCCGCGTAGGCACCGCACACCCGAACACGTCCCGCACCGCGTCCCGCACCGCGCTCCATGCAGTGCCCAGTCCCGCACCGTGCCCAGTCCCGCACCGTGCTCCACACCGTGCCCAGCCCCGCCCTGACCTGTTCGGCGCTGCCCCGTTCCGCCCCGCCCTGCTTCGCCCTGCCCTGAAACCGGCCCGTACGCCAGCCAAGGGGAACCCACATGGCACCAGAACCACCGCTGCTCAGCATGTCCGGCATCACCAAGTCGTTCCCCGGCGTCCGCGCCCTGGACGGCGTCGACCTCGACGTCCAGGCCGGCGAAGTGCACTGCCTGCTCGGCCAGAACGGCGCCGGGAAGTCCACCCTCATCAAGGTCCTGGCCGGCGCCCACCAGCCCGACACCGGCACCATCCGCTGGCGCGGCGAGCCGGTGACCCTGCGCTCCCCGATCGCCGCGATGCGGCTCGGCATCGCCACCATCTACCAGGAACTCGACCTGGTGGAGCACCTGTCGGTCGCCGAGAACGTCCACCTCGGCCACGAGCCCACGGCCGCCGGGTTCGTCGTGCGGCGCCGGGCGGCGCAGCAGTCCACCGCCCGGCTGCTGGCCCGGCTCGGGCACCCGGAGATCGACCCGGCCCGGCTGGTCGGCGAGCTGTCCGCCGCCCAGCAGCAGATCGTCTCCATGGCCCGCGCGCTCTCCCACGACGTCCGGCTGATCGTGATGGACGAGCCGTCCGCCGCCCTCGACCCCGACGAGGTCGACAACCTCTTCCGGATCGTCGGCGACCTCACCGCCGACGGCGTAGCCGTCGTCTACATCTCGCACCGCCTGGAGGAGATCCGCCGGATCGGCGACCGGGTGACGGTGCTGAAGGACGGCCGGGCGGTGGCGGGCGGGCTGCCCGCCAAGGCGACGCCGACCCGTGAGGTCGTGGCGCTGATGACCGGCCGCAACGTCGAGTACGTCTTCCCCGAGCGGCCGGCCTCGCCGGGGCGGGGGGAGCCGCTGCTGGAGGTCCGGGGACTGGCCCGGGACGGCGAGTTCCACCCCTTCGACCTGACCGTGCGCCCCGGCGAGATCGTCGGCCTGGCGGGACTCGTCGGCTCCGGCCGCTCGGAGATCCTGGAGACCGTCTACGGCGCCCGCAGACCCACCGCCGGGCAGGTCCTGGTCGCCGGTCGCCCGCTGCGGCCGGGCAGCGTCCGCGCCGCCGTCCGCGCCGGACTCGGCCTCGCCCCCGAGGAGCGCAAGGCGCAGGCCCTGCTGATGCTGGAGTCGGTCACCCGCAACGTCTCCGTCTCCTCCCTCGCCCGCTTCTCGCGCGGCGGCTGGATCGACCGGGGCGCGGAAGCCGGTGCCGCCCGGGCGGCGACCCGCGAGCTGTCGCTGCGGCCCGACAACCCCTCCGTACCCGTGCGGACCCTGTCCGGCGGCAACCAGCAGAAGGCCGTGCTCGCCCGCTGGCTGCTGCGCGGCTGCCGGGTGCTGCTGCTCGACGAGCCGACCCGCGGCGTCGACGTCGGAGCCCGCGCCGAGCTGTACGCGGTGGTCCGGCGCCTCGCCGACGAGGGCCTCGCGGTGCTGCTGGTCTCCAGCGAGGTGCCCGAGGTGCTCGGCCTCGCCGACCGCGTGCTGGTGCTGCGCGAGGGGCGTGTCGTACACACCGCGCCCGCCCGCGAGCTGGACGAACACCGCGTACTCGACCTCGTGATGGAAGGAAGCCCGGCGTCATGACGCAGCCCGTCTCCCCGCCGCGGGACAGCGCCGACAAGGCGCCGTCGGCCGCTCGACCCCCCGCCTGGCGCGGCCGGGTGGCCCGCGCCGACGTCCGCACCCTGTCCCTGCTCGGCGTGCTCGCCGCCCTCGTCCTGATCGGCGGCATCACCAGGCCGGACGAGTTCCTGGACACCCGCAACCTCCAGCTCGTCCTCACCCAGGCCTCCGTGATCGGCGTCGTCACCGTCGGCATGACCTTCGTCATCGTCTCCGGCGGTATCGACCTGTCCGTCGGGGCGATCGTCGCCCTCGCCTCGGTGTGGGCGACCACCGTCGCCACCCAGGACTTCGGCTTCACCGGCATCCTCTTCACCTCGGTCCTGGTCGGCGTGGGCTGCGGCCTGGTCAACGGAGTGCTCATCGCGTACGGCGGGATGGTCCCGTTCATCGCCACCCTGGCCATGCTGGCCTCGGCGCGCGGACTGGCGTTGCAGATCACGGACGGCCGGACGCAGATCGTCACCGTGGACGGCATCCTCGACCTGGGCGAGCGGGACGCCTACGTGCTCGGCATCCCGCCGCTCGTGCTGGTCTTCGCGGGCGTCACGGTGGCCGGCTGGCTGCTGCTGAACCGCACCACCTTCGGCCGCCGCACCGTCGCCGTCGGCGGCAACGCGGAGGCGGCGCGCCTGGCGGGCATCGACGTCCGCCGCCAGCGGCTGTACCTGTACCTGCTCTCCGGGCTGTGCTGCGGCATCGCCGCGTTCCTGCTGGTCATCCTGTCCGGCTCCGGTCAGAACACCAACGGCAACCTCTACGAGCTCGACGCCATCGCCGCCGCGATCATCGGCGGCACGCTGCTCAGCGGGGGCCGCGGCACCATCGTCGGCTCGGTGCTCGGCGTCCTGATCTTCACCACGATCACCAACATCTTCGCCCTGAACAACCTGCAGAGCGACGTCCAGCAGATCGCCAAGGGCGCGATCATCGTCGCCGCCGTGCTGGTCCAGCGCCGTACCGCGAGCACGACCTGAGGAAAGGGTTCACCGCCATGCCGCAGCAACGCACCAGCCGCAGAGGACTGCTCTTCGGGACCGCCGCCGTCTCCGCCGGTGCCCTCCTCACCGGGTGCACCAGCAACGAGCCCAAGGAGAGGGAGCAGGCCGCCGACAACCAGCCGGTCGCCGACGACCGGCCCGGCAAGCAGGTCACCATCGGCTTCGCCGGACCGCAGGCGGACCACGGCTGGCTCAACGCGATCAACGAGAACGCCAAGAGCCGCGCGGAGAAGTACCAGGACGTCACGCTGGAGATCACCGAGGGCTCCAACGACACCGCCGCGCAGATCGGCCAGATCGAGACCCTGATCAACAAGAAGGTCGACGTGCTGGTCGTGCTGCCCGCCGACGGCAAGGCGCTCACCCAGGTCGGGCTCCAGGCGATGCGGGCCGGGATCCCGGTGGTCAACCTGGACCGGGTCTTCAACACCCCGCAGGCGTACCGTTGCTGGATCGGCGGCGACAACTACGGCATGGGCCTCAACGCCGGCCACTACATCGGCGAGAAGCTCAAGGACCAGGCGGACGCCCGGGTCGTCGAACTGGCCGGGCTGGACAACCTGGAACTGACCCAGCAGCGCAGCCAGGGCTTCGACGACGCGCTGAAGAACTACCCCAACATCCGCAAGGTGGCCCGCCAGGCCGCCGACTTCACCGTCGAGTCCGGGCAGGCCAAGATGGCCCAGCTGCTCCAGGCCCAGTCGCGGTTCGACGCCCTGTGGAACCACGACGACGACCAGGGCGTGGGCGCGCTGCGCGCCATCGAGCAGGCCGGGCGCGACGACTTCCTGATGGTCGGCGGCGCGGGCGCGCTCTCCGCCTTCCAGGCCATCAAGCGGGACGACGGCGTGCTGAAGGCGACCGTGCTCTACCCGCCGACCATGGCGGCCTCCGCGATCGACCTCGCCCGCGCCCTCGGTCAGGGCAAGGGGGTCGGCGGTCTGGCCGAGTTCGAGATCCCGGCGTCGCTCACGCTCTACTCGGCCGTCATCGACAGCACCAACGTCGACCAGTACATGTCCACCGGCTTCGAGTGAGGCGCCCCGCTCCACGGGCCCGGCCCCCGCGCACCGGGCCGGGCCCGACCCCCATCGCGCCACGACGACGAGGAGGACCTCCGTATGGCACAGCCGCAAGAGCCCGAGGGGAACGGGTCCGGGAAGCCCGCGCTGCGGATCGGCATGGTGGGCTACGCCTTCATGGGCGCCGCCCACTCCCAGGGCTGGCGCACCGCGGGCCGCGTCTTCGACCTGCCCCGGCAGCCGGTGCTCGCCGCGATCTGCGGCCGGGACGGGGCAGCCGTCCGCGCGGCGGCCGACCAGCACGGCTGGGCGGCCGCCGAGACCGACTGGCGGGCGCTGATCGCCCGGGACGACGTCGACCTGGTCGACATCTGCACGCCCGGCGACAGCCACGCCGAGATCGCGCTCGCCGCGCTGGCCGCCGGCAAGCACGTCCTGTGCGAGAAGCCGCTGGCCAACTCCGTCGAGCAGGCGGAGACCATGTCGGCCGCCGCCGAGGCGGCCTACGCGCGCGGGCAGCTGGCGATGGTCGGCTTCAACTACCGCCGGGTGCCCGCCACCGCGCTGGCCCGGCGGATGGTCGCCGAGGGCCGCGTCGGCACCCTGCGGCACGTCCGGGTGTCGTACCTCCAGGACTGGCTGGTGGACCCGCGGGCCCCGCTGACCTGGCGGCTGCGCAGGGAACTGGCCGGATCCGGCTCGCTCGGCGACCTCGGGGCGCACATCGTGGACCTGGCGCAGCACCTGGCGGGCGAGCGGCTCGCGGGGGTGTCGGCGCTCACCGAGACCTTCGTACGGCAACGGCCGGTGGCCGGGGCCGCCCACGGGCTGGGCGCGATCTCGGCGGACGGGACCGGGCAGGTCACCGTCGATGACGCCGCCCTGTTCACCGCGCGCTTCACCTCCGGCGCGCTCGCCTCCTTCGAGGCCACCCGGTACGCCACCGGCCGCAAGAACGCCCTGCGCATCGAACTCAACGGCGAGCGCGGCTCGCTCGCCTTCGACCTGGAGCGGCTCAACGAGCTCTGGTACCACGACGGCACCGAGCCCGGCGCCCGGGCCGGCTTCCGCCGCATCCTCGTCACCGAGCCCGACCACCCCTATCTGGACGCCTGGTGGCCGCCCGGCCACGGCCTCGGCTACGAGCACACCTTCGTCCACCAGGCCCACGACCTGGTCCACGCGGTCGCCGAGGGCCGCCGCCCGGACCCCTCCTTCGCCGACGGGCTGCAGGTGCAGCGCGTTCTCGCCGCGGTGGAGGAGAGCGCCGAGAAGAACTCCGTCTACACCCCGATCGCGGTCTAGGAGGCGTTGGGAATGCCGCGCACCTTCACGCTCTTCACCGGCCAGTGGGCCGACCTGCCCCTGGAGGAGGTCTGCCGCCTGGCCCGCGACTTCGGCTACGACGGCCTGGAACTCGCCTGCTGGGGCGACCACTTCGAGGTCGACAAGGCACTGGGCGACCCCTCCTACCTCGCCTCCCGGCACCAGCTGCTGGACAAGTACGGGCTCAAGTGCTGGGCCGTCTCCAACCACCTGGTCGGCCAGGCGGTCTGCGACGCCGTCATCGACGAGCGCCACCAGGCCATCCTGCCCGCGCGGATCTGGGGCGACGGCGACGCGGAGGGCGTGCGGCAACGGGCCGCCGCCGAGATCAAGGACACCGCGCGGGCCGCCGCCGCGTTCGGCGTCGACACCGTCGTCGGCTTCACCGGCTCCGCCATCTGGCACCTGGTCGCGATGTTCCCGCCCGCGCCCGCGTCGATGATCGAACGCGGCTACCAGGACTTCGCCGACCGGTGGAACCCGATCCTGGACGTCTTCGACGCCGAGGGCGTGCGGTTCGCGCACGAGGTGCACCCGTCCGAGATCGCCTACGACTACTGGACCACCCAGCGCGCGCTGGAGGCGGTCGACCACCGCCCCGCCTTCGGGCTGAACTTCGACCCCTCGCACTTCGTGTGGCAGGACCTCGACCCGGTCGGCTTCCTGTGGGACTTCCGCGACCGGATCTACCACGTCGACTGCAAGGAGGCCCGCAAGCGCCTCGACGGCCGCAACGGGCGCCTCGGCTCCCACCTGCCCTGGGGCGACCCGCGGCGCGGCTGGGACTTCGTCTCCGCCGGGCACGGTGACGTCCCCTGGGAGGACGTCTTCCGCATGCTGCGCTCCATCGGCTACACGGGGCCCGTCTCCGTGGAGTGGGAGGACGCCGGCATGGACCGGCTGCAAGGCGCCCCCGAGGCCCTGACCCGCCTGAAGGCCTTCGACTTCGAGCCGCCGAGCGCGTCCTTCGACGCCGCGTTCAGCAGCTGACCCACCTACCCGGCGGGAGACCGCGGACGGGGACCGGATCCACCGCCGGTCCCCTCTCCGACCTGCCCGGATCCTGCTTTGTCCTGTGATGGGGGAAAGTTCGACCGATCCTGACGCAAGGGGTGTTCGCCCCGGACCGAGGCGGTTACCTTCCCTTGAAGTGCTCAGGTCACACACGCCTCCGGGGTGACGGCACACCCCGGCACCCGCACCGCACGTCACCGACCCACCCCGTACGGCCCACCCCGTTCCCGGAGGGACTTCGTGCACGGAACCAGAGACAGCAGCACCCCCACCCCGGGACGCCCCGGACTGCGCACCGCCCTCGCCCTGCTCACCGGCCTGCTCCTGGCCGTGGGCACCCCGGCCACCGTGGCCGGTGCCCACCCCGGCCACCCGGAACACGACGGACCGGCCGCCGCCGAAGGGCAGTTCCAGCAGGTGCCGCTCGCCAAGGGCGAACCCGAGACGGGGGAGCCGATGTCGCTCGCGGTCCTCCCGGACCGCAGCGTCCTGCACACCTCGCGGGACGGCACGCTGCGCCTGACCGACCAGGGCGGCCTCACCAAGGTCGCCGGCAGGCTCGACGTCTACAGCCACGACGAGGAAGGCCTCCAGGGCGTCGGCATCGACCCGGACTTCGCGGACAACCGGGCGATCTACCTCTACTACGCCCCGCCGCTCGACACCCCCGCGGGCGACGCCCCGGAGACCGGCACCGCCGAGGACTTCGCGGAGTTCGACGGCGTCAACCGCCTCTCCCGCTTCGTGCTGAACCCCAACGGCACGCTGGACCTGGCCAGCGAGAAGAGGGTGCTGGACGTAGCGGCCTCCCGCGGCACCTGCTGCCACGTCGGCGGCGACATCGACTTCGACGCGGACGGCAACCTCTACCTGTCGACCGGCGACGACACCAACCCCTTCGCCTCCGACGGCTACACGCCGATCGACGACCGGCCCGGCCGCAACCCGGCCTTCGACGCCCGCCGCAGCGCAGGCAACACCAACGACCTGCGCGGCAAGATCCTGCGGATCAAGGTCGCCGAGGACGGCTCGTACACCGTCCCGGAGGGCAACCTCTTCGCCCCGGGCACCGAGAGGACCCGCCCCGAGATCTACGCGATGGGCTTCCGCAACCCGTTCCGGATGAGCGTCGACAAGCCCACCGGCACCGTCTACGTCGGCGACTACGGCCCCGACGCGGGCGCCGCCGGCCCCAGCCGTGGCCCGGCGGGCCAGGTCGAGTTCGCCAAGGTCACCGAGGCCGCCAACTTCGGCTGGCCGTTCTGCACCGGGGCCAACGACGCCTACGTCGACTACGACTTCGCCACCGGCACCTCCGGCGAGAGGTTCGACTGCGCCGCCCCGAAGAACACCTCGCCGCACAACACCGGCCTGGTCGACCTGCCGCCCGCGCAGGCCGCCTGGATCCCGTACGACGGCGGCTCCGTGCCCGAGTTCGGTTCCGGCTCCGAGTCCCCGATGGCCGGACCGGTCTACCGCTACGACCCCGGCCTCGACTCCGGTGTCAAGTTCCCCGAGGCCTACGACGGCGACTTCTTCGCCGGTGAGTTCGGCCGCCGCTGGATCAAGCGGATCGAGCGGAACGCGGACGGCACGGTCGCGCAGATCAACGACTTCCCGTGGACCGGCACCCAGATCATGGACATGGAGTTCGGCCCCGACGGCGCGCTCTACGTGCTCGACTACGGCGTCTCCTGGTTCCAGGGCGACGAGAACTCCGCGCTCTACCGGATCGAGAACGCCGAGGACGGCTTCTCGCCGATCGCCGAGGCAGGCGCGGACAGGACGTCCGGCCCGGCCGGCCTGAAGGTCACGTTCACCGGGTCCGCCCAGGACGCCGACTCCCCGGACCTCACCTACAGCTGGGACTTCGGCGACGGCACCACGGGCGAGGGCCTCACCCCCACCCACCGGTACCGGAAGGCCGGCACCTACACCGCCACCTTCACCGCGAGGGACCCCGAGGGCAACACCGGCAACGCCGGCGTCCGGATCGTGGTCGGCAACACCGCGCCCAAGGTACGGATCGACGTCCCGGGCAACGGCACCCTGGCCGCCTTCGGCGAGCCCGTCCCGTTCAAGGTGACCGTCACCGACCCCGAGGAGACGATCGACTGCTCCAGGGTCAAGGTCGCCTACAGCCTCGGCCACGACTCCCACGCCCACGAGCTGACCAGCGAGACGGGCTGCGAGGGCACCCTGACCCCGCCCGCCGGCGACGGCGGTCACGACCCCAACGCCGACATCTACGGCGTCGTCGGCGCCGGCTACACCGACGGCGGGGCGAACGGCCAGGAGGCCCTGACGGGCACCGCCCGCACCGTGCTCCAGCCGCTGCACCGCCAGGCCGAGCACTTCACCACCCAGTCCGGCATCCGGACCTACGACAAGACCGGCGCCAACGGCGGCAGGACCGTCGGCGACATCGACGACGGCGACTGGATCTCCTTCAGCCCCTACCGGTTCGACGGGCAGCGGAAGATGACCGTGCGGGCCTCCTCCGGCGGCGCGGGCGGCTTCGTCGAACTGCGCACCGGCTCGCCCGGCGGACCGCTGCACGGCTCGGCGTACATCCCGCCGACCGGCGGCTGGGAGACCTTCCAGAACGTCGACGTGCCGCTGCGGGCGCTGCCGAAGCGCACCACGGAGATCTACCTGGTCTTCAGGGGCGGGGCGGGCGCGCTGTTCGACGTGGACGACTTCGAGTTCTCCGAGGAGCCGTTCAGGGGCGGCAAGAAGGTCCTCTCCTCGGTCGCGTCGACCGTGATGCCGGCCGGGGCGCCGAGTTCCTTTGGCTACGAGATCCAGATCGACGCCACCGACGCGCCCGACCGCACCACGGGATCCGTCTCTTCGTTCAAGCCGGCGGACATCAAGGCCCGTGACCGGGTCCTGCGGCCGCCCGGCCAGTGGAACTCCTACGAGATCAAAGTCCAGGGCGAACGTCTCCAGGTGTTCCTCAACGGAGTCGAGATCAACGACTTCACCAACGAGGACACCCGGCGGAGCCTGACCGACGGCTGCATCGGCCTGCAGAACCACGGCGCCGACGACCAGGTCTCCTTCCGCGACGTCCAGCTGAAGGAACTGCCCGTCACGGGCGACTGAACGGCGGCGGGCGGGGGACGCCGGACCCTCGCCCGCCGTCTTTGTCCCTCCCCCCGGGGATTGCGCACGACAAGGAGGCTGCCCATGTCCGCGTCCCTCTCCCGACCACGTGTGGGGGTGTGGCTGATCGGAGCCCGAGGCTCCGTCGCCACCACCGTCGTCACGGGGTGCGCCGCCGTCACCGCGGGACTGCACCCGCCCACCGGCATGGTGACCGAGACCCCGATGTTCACCGACAGCGGCCTGCCCGCCCTGTCCGACCTGGTCTTCGGCGGCCACGACACCGTCGACTGCCCGCTGCCCAAACGCGCCGAGACCCTCACCGCGGGCGGCGTCCTCCCGCCGGGCGTCGCCACCGCCGTCGCCGCGGAACTGACCGCCGCCGACCGGGAGATCAGGCCCGGCGGCCCCACCCCGGGCGACACCCGGAGCGAGGCCGAACTGATCACGGCCTTCGCCGATGACATCCGCGACTTCGTCGGCCGCCACGAACTGGAGCGGGCCGTGGTGGTGAACGTCGCCTCCACCGAACCCGCCTCCCAGGGACCCGGCGCCCCGCTGCCGGCCAGCACCCTGTACGCGCTCGCGGCCCTGCGCGCGGGCTGCCCCTACGTCAACTTCACCCCCTCCGAGGGCCTGCACCACCCCGTCGCCGCCCGCGAGGCCGAGCTCAGCGGCCTGCCGTACGCCGGCCGGGACGGCAAGACCGGCCAGACGCTGCTGCGGGCGGTGCTGGGTCCGATGTTCGCGCAGCGGGCGCTGACCGTACGGGCCTGGTCCGGCACCAACCTGCTCGGCGGCGGCGACGGCGCAGCCCTCGCCGACCCGGCCGCCGCGGCGGCCAAGAACGCCGGCAAGGAACGCGTCCTCGCCGACACCCTCGGCACCGTGCCCGAGGGCGAGGTCCACATCGACGACGTGCCCGCCCTCGGGGACTGGAAGACCGCCTGGGACCACATCGCCTTCGACGGCTTCCTCGGCACCCGCATGGTCCTCCAGACCATCTGGCAGGGCTGCGACTCGGCGCTGGCGGCACCCCTGGTCCTGGACCTGGCCCGGCTGACCGCCCGCGCCCACGAGGCCGGCCTGTCCGGACCGCTCGGCGAACTGGGCTTCTACTTCAAGGACCCGGCGGGCGACGGCCCGGCGGGCCTGACAGAGCAGTACGCGGCCCTGGGCCGCCTGGGGGAGCGGCTCGGGGCCGCGGCCCGGAGGGCCGGTGCGGGGACGGGAGCCGGTGCGGCGGGTGGTGCCGGTTCGGGTGCGGGTGCCGCTGGTCTGCGGGCGGGTGGCGCTGGTTCGGAGCCGGGTGGTGCCGGTTCGCGGGCGCGTGGTGCCGGTCCGGAAGCGGACGCTGCCGGTCCGAGGGCGGACGGTGCCGGTCCGGAAGCGGACGCTGCCGGTCCGAGGGCGGACGGTGCCGGTCCGCAGGCAGGCGCTGCCGATCCGGAGACAGGCGCTGCCGATGCCGCGCCGGAAGGTACCCGTGCGCGGCCGGGTGGCGCCGCCGTGGACGCGGCCGCCGGGGCGGAGACGTCTGTGCGGCAGGTCCAGGGCGAGGCACCCCGGGGAGAGCGGTCGTGAGCCGCGGCCGCGCCTGGGCCGAACTGCTGCGGCTGCCCGCCCTGTTCACCGTCCCCGGCGACGCCCTGAGCGGTGCCGCCGCCACCGGCGCCCGGCCCACCGCGCGCACCGCGCTGGCCGTCGGCTCCTCCCTCTGCCTCTACGAGGCCGGCATGGCCCTCAACGACTGGGCGGACCGCGCCGAGGACGCCGCCGAGCGCCCCGGCCGCCCCCTGCCCTCCGGCCGCATCCGGCCGTCCGCCGCCCTCACGGCGGCCTGCGCCCTCACGGCGGCCGGGCTGGCCCTCGCCGCCGGCGCCGGCCGCCCCGCCCTGGCCGTCGCCGCCCTCCTCGCGGCCACCGTGTGGGCGTACGACCTCGCCCTGAAGCACACCCCGGCCGGCCCGGTGGCCATGGCCGCCGCCCGGGGCCTGGACCACCTGCTGGGCGCCGCCGCCACCACCGGCCGCCCCGGCGCGGCCCTGCCCTCCGCCGCCCTCCTCGGCACCCACACCCTCGCGGTGACCGCGGCCTCGCGCCGCGAGACCCAGGGCGGTTCGTCCCTGCCGCCGCTGGCCGCCCTCGCCGCGACGGCCCTGCTCACCCGGGCCGTGGCACGCGGCGCGGCCCGCCCCGCCCCGCCCGCGCCTCCCGGTGCCGGGACGCCCGGGGACGACCGGTCCCGCCCGCCGCTCGACGGCGTCCTGCGCACCGCCCTCGCCGCCGCCTACGCCGCCACCGCCGGCCGCCCCTACGGCCACGCCGTCCTCAACCCCTCACCCCCGCTCACCCAGCGGGCCGTCGGCGCCGGCGTCCGCGCCCTCATCCCTCTCCAGGCCGCCCTCGCCGCCCGCGCCGGAGCGGGCCGCACCGCCGTGGCCATCGCCGCGCTCGCCCCGATCGGACGGAAGTACGCGAGGAGGGTGAGCATCACGTGAGCACCCGGCACCCCGCGCCCCACCCCGGCGGCCCCCCGGCCTCCCCGTGGCCGCTCCGGTTCGGCTACGGCACCAACGGCCTCGCCGACCTCCGCCTGGACGACGCCCTCGCCCTGCTCGCCGACCTCGGCTACGACGGCGTCGGCCTCACCCTCGACCACATGCACCTCGACCCGCTCGCCCCGGACCTGCCGGCCCGCACCCGCCGCGTCGCCCGGCGGCTCGGCGCGCTCGGGCTGAGCGTCACCGTGGAGACGGGCGCCCGCTACGTGCTCGACCCGCGCCGCAAACACGGTCCCTCCCTCCTCGACCCGGACCCCGACGACCGGGCCCGCCGTGTCGGTCTGCTGCTGCGCGCCGTGCGCGTCGCCGCCGACCTCGGCGCGCACGCCGTGCACTGCTTCAGCGGCACCCTCCCGCCCGGCACGGACGAGGAGACGGCGTGGAAACGCCTGGCCGACAGCCTCGCTCCCGTCCTGGACGCCGCGACCGCCGCCGGAGTCCCGCTCGCCGTCGAACCCGAACCCGGTCACCTCCTCGCCACCCTCGACGCCTTCCACCGCCTGCGCCGCACCCTCGGCGACCCGGGCTTCCTCGGCCTCACCCTCGACATCGGCCACTGCCAGTGCCTCGAACCCCTCCCGCCGGCCGACTGCGTCCGCGCCGCCGCCCCCTGGCTGCGCCACGTCCAGATCGAGGACATGCGCCGCGGCGTCCACGAACACCTCCCGTTCGGCGAGGGCGAGATCGACTTCCCGCCCGTCCTGGCCGCCCTCGCCGCCACCGGCTACCAGGGCCTGACCGTGGTGGAACTGCCCCGCCACTCCCACGCGGGCCCGCATCACGCCGGCGTCTCCCTCCCCTTCCTGCGCGCCGCCGCACCCTCCGGCGGGCCGGTCCCCCCGCCCGCGCCCGTCACGCCACCCCTCGGTGAGCCCCCCGCCACCTGCCAAGGGAGCACCCCGTGAAACAGCCCCGCGCCACCCCGAAGACCCCGGCGGCGACATCCGGCGACCCGGGCCCCACCCCCACCCCCGCCCCCGAGGGCACCCCCCTCGCGGCCGTCCACGCCCACCTCGACACCCACCTCCCCGGAGCCGCCCGCGCCTGGCTCGACCAGGCCCTCGCCGAGGCCACCGCACACCCCGACGCCCACGGTCCGGTCGCCGTGTGGGAGCTGCGCCTCGCCGAGGCGGGCCGCCGCTGCGGGGACGAGTACGCCGACGCCGCCCGGGTGCTGATCCTGCACGCCGCAGGTGCCGACCCGGCCGCGCTCACCCGTGTCTACCGGCAGGGCACCGCCGCCGAGCGCCGCGCCGTCCTGCACGCACTGCCGCACCTGGTGCCCGGCCCGGACGCCGTCGCACTGATCGAGGACGCCCTGCGCACCCACGACACCCGGCTCGTCGCCGCCGCCGTCGGCCCGTACGCCGCCCGGCACCTCGACCCGCACGGCTGGCGTCACGCCGTACTCAAGTGCCTGTTCACCGGCGTCCCCGTGGACAGCGTGGCCGACCTGGAGCGCCGCGCCCGCGCCGACGCCGAACTCGCCCGCATGCTCGGCGACTACGCCGCCGAACGCACCGCGGCGGGCCGCCCCGTACCCGGGGACCTGCACCGCGTCCTGGCCCTGACCGGCGCCGCGCCCGCACCCGACGGCGCGGACGGACCGGACACCCCCCACGGCAAGGAGTCCTGATGCGCATCTTCGACCCCCACATCCACATGACGTCCCGGACCACCGACGACTACGAGGCCATGTACGCCGCCGGCGTCCGCGCCGTCGTCGAACCGGCCTTCTGGCTCGGCCAGCCCCGCACCTCGCCCGCCGCCTTCCTCGACTACTTCGACTCCCTCCTCGGCTGGGAACCCTTCCGCGCCGCCCAGTACGGCATCGCCCACCACTGCACGATCGCCCTCAACCCCAAGGAGGCGAACGACCCGCGCTGCCGCCCCGTCCTCGGCGAACTGCCCCGGTACCTCGTCAAGGACCAGGTCGTCGCCGTCGGCGAGATCGGCTACGACTCGATGACCCCGGCCGAGGACGCCGCCCTCGCCGCCCAGCTCCAGCTCGCCGCCGACCACGAGCTGCCCGCCCTGGTGCACACCCCCCACCGCGACAAGCTGGCCGGCCTGCGCCGCACCCTCGACCTCGTGCGGGAGTCCGCCCTGCCCCCGGACCGCGTCCTGCTCGACCACCTCAACGAGACCACCGTCGAGGAGGCCAAGGACGCCGGCTGCTGGCTGGGCTTCTCCGTCTATCCGGACACCAAGATGGACGAGGACCGGATGGTGGCGATCCTGCGGGCCCACGGGACCGAGCGGGTGCTGGTGAACTCGGCCGCCGACTGGGGACGCAGCGACCCGCTGAAGACCCGCAAGGTCGGTGACCTGATGCTCGCCGAGGGCTTCACCGAGGACGACGTCGACCAGGTGCTGTGGCGCAACCCCGTCGCGTTCTACGGGCTCAGCGGCCGGCTCCGGCTCGACGTCACCGCCCCCGGCGCCACCCACGAGGGCAACTCCATCCTGCGCGGCGGGGAGTGAGCCATGCGCTTCCGCCACCCCGACGGCTCCACGGTGCACCTGGCCTACTGCACCAACGTCCACCCGGCCGAGACCCTCGACGGCGTCCTCGCCCAGCTCCGCGACCACTGCGAGCCCGTCCGCCGCCGCCTCGGCCGTGACCGGCTCGGCATCGGCCTGTGGCTCGCCAGGGACGCCGCCCGCGCCCTCGTCACCGACCCGTCCGCACTGCGCACCCTGCGCACCGAACTCGACCGGCGCGGCCTGGAGGTCGTCACCCTCAACGGCTTCCCCTACGAGGGGTTCGGCGCCGGAGAGGTCAAGTACCGCGTGTACAAGCCGGACTGGGCCGACCCCGAACGCCTGGAGCACACCACCGCCCTGGCCCGCGTCCTCGCCGGGCTGCTGCCCGACGACGTCACCGCGGGCAGCGTCTCCACCCTGCCGCTCGCCTGGCGCACCGCCCAGGACGGCGGGCGGGCCGAGACCGCCCGCGCCGCCCTGCGCACCCTCGGCGAACGCCTCGACGCCCTGCAGGAGCTGACCGGCCGCTCCGTGCGCGTCGGCCTCGAACCCGAGCCCGGCTGCGTCGTCGAGACCACCGGCGACGCCATCGCCCCGCTGACCGCGATCGGCCACGACCGCATCGGCATCTGCGTCGACACCTGCCACCTCGCCACCTCCTTCGAAGACCCGAACACCGCCCTGGACGCCCTCACCCGGGCCGGCGTCCCCGTGATCAAGTCCCAGCTCTCCGCCGCCCTGCACGCCGAACACCCCCACCTCCCCGAAGTCCGCGAGGCGCTCGCCGCGTTCGACGAACCCCGCTTCCTGCACCAGACCCGCACCGCCACCGCCGCCGGCCTGCGCGGCACCGACGACCTCGGCGCGGCCCTCGGCGCCGACGCCCTGCCGGACGCCTCGCCCTGGCGCGCCCACTTCCACGTCCCGCTGCACGCGGCCCCCGCCGCGCCCCTCACCTCCACGCTCCCCGTCCTCAAGGCCGCCCTGACCCGCCTCGTCGGCGGGCCCGGCCCGCTCACCCACCACCTGGAGGTCGAGACCTACACCTGGCAGGCCCTCCCACCGGCACTGCGGCCCCGGTCCCGCCCCCAGCTCACCGACGGCATCGCGGCCGAACTCGCCCTCGCCCGCGACCTGCTGACCGACCTCGGCCTGAAGGAGCTGCCGTGAACGCCCCCGCCCCCGCGCGCCCCACCCCGCTCCTCGTCCTCGACGTCGTCGGCCTCACCCCCCGCCTCCTCGACCACATGCCGCACCTGAAGAGCCTCGCCCGCTCCGGCTCCCGGGCGCCCCTCGGCACGGTGCTGCCCGCCGTCACCTGCACCGCCCAGTCCACCTTCCTGACCGGCACCATGCCCGCCGAGCACGGCATCGTCGGCAACGGCTGGTACTTCCGCGAACTCGGCGACGTCCTGCTGTGGCGCCAGCACAACGGCCTGGTCGCCGGCGACAAGCTCTGGGACGCCGCCCGCCGCGCCCACCCCGGCTACACGGTCGCCAACATCTGCTGGTGGTACGCCATGGGCGCCGACACCGACATCACCGTCACCCCCCGTCCGGTCTACTACGCCGACGGCCGCAAGGAACCCGACTGCTACACCCGCCCGCCGGACCTGCACGACGAACTCACCGACGCGCTCGGCACGTTCCCGCTGTTCCACTTCTGGGGACCCGGCGCCGACCTCGTCTCCAGCCGGTGGATCATCGACGCGACCCGCCACGTCCTGCGCACCCGCCACCCCGACCTGACCCTCTGCTACCTCCCGCACCTCGACTACGACCTGCAACGCTTCGGCCCCGACGACCCGCGCTCGCTGAAGGCGGCCGCCGACCTGGACGCCGCCGTGGCGCCGCTGCTGGCCGACGCCCGCGCCACGGGCCGCACCGTCGTCGTGCTCTCCGAGTACGGCATCACCCGCGTCAGCCGGCCCGTCGACATCAACCGCGCCCTGCGCCGCGCGGGCCTGCTGGAGGTGCACACCCAGGACGGCATGGAGTACCTCGACCCGATGGCGTCCCGGGCGTTCGCCGTGGCCGACCACCAGATCGCCCACGTCTACGTGCGCCGCCCCGAGGACCTCGACGCCACCCGCGCCGCGCTCGACGGACTGCCCGGCATCGAGCAGCTCCTCGACGACGAGGGCAAGAAGGCCCACCAGCTCGACCATCCACGGGCCGGCGAACTGGTCGCCGTCGCGGAGCCGGACGCCTGGTTCACGTACTACTACTGGCTCGACGACGCCCGCGCGCCCGACTTCGCACGGCTGGTCGAGATCCACCGCAAACCCGGCTACGACCCGGTCGAGCTCTTCATGGACCCCCTCGACCCCTACGTCAGGGTCAAGGCGGCCACCGCGCTGGCCCGCAAGAAGCTCGGCATGCGCTACCGCATGGCGGTCGTGCCACTGGACCCCTCCCCCCTCCGCGGCAGCCACGGCCGCCTCCCCGCGAGCGACGACGACGGTCCGCTCCTCATCTGCTCCACCCCCCGCGCAGTCGGCGGCCGTGTGGCGGCCACCGACGTGAAGTCACTGCTGCTCCGGCTCGCCGGTCTCGGCTGACGCGCCACCAGGCACGACCGCCGAGATCCAGCTACGGAGAGTGAAACACACGGCACTGACAACGGCCGGTCCCGACCGCACCGGCACCGGCCACGACCGAGAAGGCAGACTTTCGTGACCCTGTATCCCGACCCCTCCCGCACCGAGAACGCCGCCCCCGCCGCCGACACTCCGGACGAGCACCTGCGCCGCAGCCTCGGCGTGAACCGCCGCCGCTTCCTCACCACCTGCACCGCCGTGGCGGCCGGAGCCGTCGCGGCCCCCGTCTTCGGCGCCTCCCCCGCCCTGGCGCAGGACCGCGGCGACGGCCACGGAGACGGACACGGCGGGCAGGTGCTCGTCCCGCCGCGCAAGCGCGGCATCATCCTGTACACCGTCCGTGACGCCACCGGCCGTGACCCGCTCGCCACCGACCTGCCCTCCGGCTTCCGCGAGGTGTTCCGGCAGCTCGCCCGGCACGGCTACCGCCAGGTGGAGTTCGCGGGCTACCGGCAGCACGCGAACGCACCCGGCGGCGCCGACCTGGAATCCGTCCAGGGCGCCCGGCTGCTGCGCTCCTGGCTCGACGAGTACGGGCTGCGCGCCCGGGGCAACCACGGCTTCATCCCGCCGTCCTGGCCGCTGACCACGGCCGACCTGGACACCTTCAAGAGGCACCTGGAGATCGCCAACATCATCGGCATGGACCACATGGGCACCGGCGGCGACCCCACCGGCAGCTCCTACCGCGCCGACTGGGACGTGGCCGCCGACAAGTGGAACACCCTCGGCGAGATCGCCCGGCGCGAGGGCGTCAAGCTCTACACCCACAACCACGACAGCGCCTACGGCTTCCTGCTCGACGGCGGCCCGCTGGACGACCAGGGCCGGCCGACCCGCAGCTCGGGCATCCGGAAGCTGGAGTACTTCCTCCAGGTCACCGACCCGCGGGCGGTCTGGCTGGAGATGGACGTCTTCTGGGCGCACGTCGCCCAGTACAAGTTCCCCACCTACACCGCCCACGACGGCTCCACCCGCGAGAGCGTCTTCGACCCGGCCGGCCTGGTCGCCCGCAACAACCGGCGCTATCCGCTGTTCCACGCCAAGGACGGCGTCGTCAGCACCACCAACGGCATGGGCTACGAGATGGTGCCCTTCGGGACCGGCGTCATCGACTACACGGCGTTCTTCTCCCGGGTCGGGCAGCGGAACTACCACAACCCGATGATCGAGGACGACAACGCCCCGAGCGCCACCGACCCCGGGCAGTCGCTGCGGGAGGCCAAGATCGGATACGACAACCTGGCGGCCCTGCGCGAGCGGCGCCACTGACCCGGACCACCGACCGGGCGGCCCGTCCCGCGCGCTGCGGGAGGGGCCGCCCGGTCCGTGGGCGAGAAGTGCCCGAGTCGGTCGGGGCGGCGGCGGTGTGCGGCCGCGCGGGACGCGGCCGGTCGGGCCGCCTCCTCGCCGAGAGGCTGCGGGCCGGGCGTGATGCGCCCGGCCCGGGGCGGCCCGGCGGGTGCAGGCACAGCGCCACGCACCCGGCGAACAGGGACAGCTCATGTACGAACTGCGCGAGGCCGGCCTCTCCACCTGCCTCGGCATCGGCGGCGACCCGGTCGCCGGCCCCACGCCCATCGACTGCCCGGCCGCCTTCCAGGCCGACCCCGGCACCGAGCTGATCGTGCTGATCGGCGAGATCGGCGAGATCGGCGGCGACGCGGAGGAACGGGCGGCCGCCTCCCTCCGCGAGCACGTCACCAAGCCGGTCGTCGGCTACGTCGCCGGGTTCCCGGTCCCGAGGGCAGGGCCATGGGGCACGCCGGCGCCGTCGTCTCCGGCTCGTCCGGCACCGCGCGGGGGAAGAAGGAGGCGCTGGAGGCGGCCCGCGTACGGGTGGGCGGCACGCCGACCGAGACGGCCCGCCCGGTACGGGCCGTGCGGGAGACCGGACGGTGACGCCACTCATGGTCGCCGCACGGTGACCGCCGCACTCCTCGACCCGTCAGCATGCTTCCTCCTGAAAGAACCCGACGTGCGGTGCCGCGCGCGGCGCCGGGCCAGGCACCTTCCGTACCCGCTCGCCGTCGAGGAACCGGGCGACCCCTTCCCGGCGCTGGACTCCGGCCCGCTGATCAACACCGCCAAGGCTCAGGAACTGCACGACCAGGTGGCCGAGGCCGTCGACCGCGGCGCCGCGGCAAGTCGGGCGACGCTTGCTTCCTGCCCGGCCAGGACACCTCGGCGTACGTCCAGCCGGTCATGCTCCTCGACCCGCCGCCGTCCTCCCCGCTGCACCACGCGGAGCCCTTCGGCCAGGTCGGCACGATCGTCCCGGTCGACACCGAGGCCGAACTGCCAGCGGCCATGAGCGTCTCCAACGGCGCGCTGGTCGCCACGTCGGCCACGGACAGCCGGGCGGCGTTCGAGCGGCCCGCCCCCCGCAGATCCGCGCCTTCAGAACCGGGGCCACGGCACGCCGCGCTCCCGCGGCCCGCGGCGACCGCGAGGAGCTCTTCGGCGTATTCGGCGCGTCCTGGCGGGGCGGGTTCGCCGGCGGTGGACTGCCGGTGCGGGCGGTGACGCAGGGGCCCGCGGGGGAGCGGCTGCCGGGGAGCTTCCCGGACCACCACCTGATGCCGTGAACACCTGATGCGGTGACCGGTCAGCCCCCCGTGCCCGGGATCAAAACGCAGGTGAAGGGCACTCCGAAACCTTGGTATTGTTGTCCCTGTCGCCGCGCGGAACACCTCCGGCAAGGCGGCGGACACCTCGTCCGGGTGGCGGAATGGCAGACGCGCTAGCTTGAGGTGCTAGTGCCCTTTATCGGGCGTGGGGGTTCAAGTCCCCCCTCGGACACAACCCGGGACGTTCACGAGATCGTCCCGAAGGGTTCACGAATTACCGGTCGAGTCATGTGACTCACCGGTATTTCGTCGTTTCTGGGGCCTTCAGGCCTCGTGATCGACTCGGTGAGAGGGTGAGGCGGTGGCGGTCCAGGTACTGCGCCCCTCACCTGCGGAAACAGGACATGCCTGCGCGACGGCTGGTAGCCGTGGCGCATGCATGTGGGGTTTTCAGGGGGCGGAGCGCGGCGGAGGTGCGTCACTCACGTGGCGGAGGACCTGCTCGGTCGTAAGCGGTCGCGCCAGGGACGGGTCCGAAGGCTCACGGGGTTGGGTTACGGCGCTCTGCGTGCCGGCTTTGCGGGGCTGGATGCCCTGGTCGCGGAGGAACCGTCGGATGGCTCTGAGGTTCGCCACGAAGATGATGACTGCATTGAGCAGGGTCTGCGCGACGCGTCCGTGCGGCAGGCGGAGCTGGGGATTGTCGATGCTGTCGAGGGCGGACTTCTAGAGGTTGCCGTTGCCGCCCTCGTTCTGGCTGCGCAATCCGGACCAGGCGGCACCGGGCAGCGGAGTTCAAGAAGTTCCTGACCAGGATCGACAAGGAGGTGCCCGCACACCTTCAGATCCATCTGATCTGCTTCAACTACGGCACCCACAAGACGCCCGCGATCAAGACGTGGCTCGGAGTGCAGGCGCGCGGACGTCTTCACGACCGGTGAAGTCGATCGCCTGATGCGCGCGGCAAACCGGATTCGCAAGCTGGGCGACGGCGTCATGGTCGACAGCCACACGACAGACGTGGCGATTGAGATTGCCCGCAACAAGGACGGCTCGGTGGTCGTGTTCCCTGCGCTGTCCGCGTAGGCGTAGGCGCGCTCGCACTCACGGGGTGCGGGGTGCGGGTTGCCCGAAACCTCGAACGCGATGGTGGCCCTACGGCCCCGCAGTCGACGTAACTGAGGGTGATGCTGGCCTTTTGCGATCGGCCTAGCTTGGTCCAAGGGGCAATCGGGCATGAGACTCTCCAGGTCATGCTGCCTGTGCGATCTGTGAGACGCAGAGAGTGCCTGCATGGAAGCTGCGTGGACGAGCCACCTCAGGGGCACAGCGCATCCCGTCAAAACAATTGCGTGTGCATATTCTCGGGAGATGACCTTGTGACTCGCGGGAACCTCGACATCAATGAGCCCTGTTGCGGCTGGTCAAAGGATCTCGTGAACGTCCCACAACCGGCACGGGACGTACGCGAGATCGTCCCGAAGTGTTCACGAACTACCGGTTGAGTCATGTTTCTCGCCGATATTTCCCAGTTTCTGGGGACCTTCGGGGGTCGTGATCGGCTCGGTGAGGGGGTGGGTCGGTGGCGGTCCAGGTACTGCGCCTCTCACCTGCGGAAACAGGACATGCCTGCGCGACGGCTGGTAGCTGCGGCGCAGGCATGTGTGGTTTTCCGGGGGCGGTGGGCGGCGCCTGCAGGAGACCGCCACCACGATCGCCAGGGCAGAGTGACAACGGGGGGCCGAGTTGTCGAGACTTTCAGGGCTCCGAGGTGACCCGCCCGTCCGGCATCCACCGATGACCGTCCCAGCCGGGCGGCGGACGTGTATGCGGCCCTCGCCCCGTCCCTGCCGGACCCCGATCCGGCCCCAGCGATCGCAGGGTGCTGCCGGAGGATCCTCGGCAGCCGTTCCTCGTGCCTCATGGACCGGTCATGCCGCGCCGACCGAAGCGGACCGCAGCACGTCTCAGAGGCCGGTCACGCCGCGACCGGCGGCCGAGCCCGGATCAGTTCCTCTCGTCGCTGAGCACGTTCAGCGCGGAGCGCAGCATCTGCCGGGTGGTCCGGTAGCTCAACGACAGCTTCGACGACCGGCCGCGGATGTCCCGGAAGATGCCCGTCTCCGGTCTCCGAGGAACTGCTCCAGCGCGAGCCGCGTGTCCTCGTCGGCCGGCGCGCACGTCGTCGTGAGGTACTGCGTTGAACCGCGGCGGAGCTGCGCGGCGGCCAGGGTGGGCTTCACGAGGACCTTTCGGACAGGACGGCTGACGGGACCGCCGCGCGCACCCCGCCGTGACAGGCGGCGAGGGCATCGTGACGATCAGCGTCAAAAATAACGCCCACCTCAGACATCGGTACCCACCTGGTCGAATCCCGGACGCCGGACGCGCGGCACGGACGGGACGCGGGTGCCTTGTGACGCCCATGGCCGAAGGCGCCGTGCCTCCCGGTCGACGGCCCTTCCACGGGCCCGCCGCGGGCGCCGACTCCGGAAGAGCGCGAGGTTACGATCACCGTGCTCACGCGGTTTGCCAAGCCGAAGTCACGGGGGCGGAGGTAGGAAGCATGGATACAGGTGGAGCAGGCGCGAGCCAAGAGGGCGGCGTCTATCTGAGGGTGTCGAGCCAGGACCTCACCAAACTGGCCGACGACCTCGACGACATGCAGGATCACCTGGACAAGCAGGTGAAGCGGATGGACGCGATCGTCGATCGCATCGAAGCGGGTTGGCGAGGACCGGCGGCGACGGCGTACCGCGGGTTCCACCGGGCAGCGGCCGAGGACGCCGTGCGCATCCGTGAAGTGATCCGGCACATCGAGCAGGCCGTGCGCCTCAGCCGGGACGGGTTCACGGAGCGGGAACTGGAAGTGGTGGCCCAACTGCGCAGCATCCAGGTGGACATCGACAGCGAGGTCGACAAGCTGTCGACCCCGAACCTGGAGACGACCGCTCCCGCCCACCCGCGCAGCAGCCTCGACTCGTTCTGATCCCGACGCCCCTGAAGAGGCTCCCTGCCGGACCGCGACGACACCTGTGAAACGGGGAACCATGACAACCGGAAGCGCGGACGACGGGCACATCGCCGTCTCTTTCGCCACCCTCCGCGAGCTCGCCGCCGAGCTGGAGGACATTCTCAAGAAGCTCAACGACGGTCTGGACGAACTCCGCGATCGGGTCGTGCCGGTCGTCCTGTCCTGGGAGGGAGAGGCCCGCGAGGTCTTCGTCGACAAACTCGACGAGTGGGACCGCTCGGCCCAGGACCTCCAGGCGGCCCAGAAGTGGCTGCAGGAGTGCGCGACCACGAGCCACGGCAACTATATGGCAGCACACCAGGCCGTGCTGCGCGGCTGGGGGGCCGGCTGATGGGGACCCCACCGCCGAGCCAGAACGGCACCATCGACGTCAAGCCGGCCGACCTCCACCGCGTCTCCGCAGGTGTGGCGAGCCAGCAGACGGTGATGGACAAGGGCGCCAAAACCCTGCTCGACGGGCTGAACAAGTACCCGGACGCCGGTGGTTACGGCACCTCGCCCCAGGCTTTCGCGACGTCGTACGTCAAGGTGGGCAACCGCTTTCTCGAGGTATGGGCCAAGAGCGTCGTCAGTATCGGGGGAACGGCGATCGGCTTTACCTCGACGGCCAACACCTATGCGAAAGCCGAGGCGGCCAACGACCCCACCGGGAAGGCGAAACCGGTCGTCCAGCCGTTGCCGAAGGTCATCGAGAAGCCGCCCGTCTACGGCTCCGTGCCCGATCTGAAGTGGGGTGACGACGACGGCGGCGACGACTTCGTCCGCAGGATCCTCGAATGGGTGCCCGACCCAGTCCGGGATGTGCTGAGGCCCGTGGTGAAGCACGCCTTCCGGATGGGCAAGGTCGCCGAGGTCTATCCGTTTCCCCAGCAGCACTATCTGAACTCGCTGTCGAAGGCGTGGATGGCTACGACCACCTCGCTCTCCATGGCGGAGAGCGGGCTGACCGGGAACGTCAGCAGCGTCACGCAGCAGAGCAACAGCGAGTGGCACGACGCGATGCGTCATTTCTGCAGTTCGCTGTGGGGCACGACATCGTGGGGCAAGAGTCGTGAGGGCTACGAGTGGAAACACGACAGCTCCTCCGCGCAGACCGCCACCCACCCCGTGTTGAGCGTGCTGTTCGACACGGCTCAGAAAGTCAGCGACCTCCTCTACGAATTCGCCGAGGCAGCCGTCTACCTCAACCGCGAGGTGTGGGACGTCTACATCGAGGCCGTGCGCGACGCGATTCCCAAGGTGGAGGTCGACCTCAAGGACGGCGTCGGCATGGACGACGTCAAGGGTTTCCTAAAAGGCGTGGCCAAGGGGGTCGCCAAGGGCGCGAGCCAGTTGGGCCAGGGCATCGTCCTGAACATGGACACCGCCAAGCTGAACGCTATCGTCACCGAGTACAACCGACGGGTCGACGCGCTCGTTCCGAAACTCGACGCGCTCATGGGCCCTTTGGACGAGGCACACCGGAGCGCCCCGAAGTTCGAGGCTCAGGAGGCACGTGCGCAAGGCTTCGGCATGCGGGCCCTGGAGGAGTTCAAGGACTCGCAGATCTGGCTGAAGATCGACTCGGCGGGCACGTACGACCTCGACCTCGCTGCCAACGAGTACCTGGAGCACGGTCACACCCTGGACAGGCACGTCGGCAAGACGGACGAGCAACTCGCGCAGCGCCTGCGGGACCAGCAGTCGAATCCGACACCGACCCAGGCCTGGCCGTACGGTAAACCGTATCCCAAAGCCGCCTCGGCCTTCCCGGACTACCAGCGGGCGGAGGAGCTGACCGAGTACAACCTCAACCAGAACAAGGCTGTCATCGAGGCGTGGATCAAGGGCCCGCCGCCGCCGGAAGAGGGAAAGGTCAAGGACTTCCACTCAACCGCGCCGAACGGCGAGACCAGCGGCCGCAGCGTGTTCAAGCAGCCGGTGGACTCGAACGACCCGCTGTCCGGGTACAAACAGGGCGGCATGAACGCCAAGGCGTACGACGTGCACGGCATCGACACGCGGATCCGCTACGACAGCAGTCGCACCCCGCCGTTCACCGTCATGACGTCGATGCCCGCCAAATCCTGGTAGGGCAAGCCCTACCAGCGCCCCGCCGAGAAAGGCCGGCACCACATGCCCATTGACCAGACCTCCTGGGAAGCCGCAGTACGCCACCTGTTCGAGGACGCGTACCCGTACGACGCCACGGGCCCGCGGCGCCACGAGAACTGGGTTCTCGACGTCATCGCCTTGATGGCCCGAGCCGTCCCGGACCCCCGGGGCTGGAGCGGTCTCGACGACGCGGCACAGAGCCCGGAGCACGACGGGTCTTCCACGTTTCCGTTCGCCGTCCACCCCCCGGAGTACATCGCGCGACGTCTTCGCGAGATCGACCGTGCCAGCGCCGAGAACCTGCTCCTGGCCCTCACGGACGATTGTTGTACCCTGGCCAACCTGAAGCGTTTCACGGAGAGCGAGAAGGAACTGCGGGCGATGGCACGCACGATCCTCGCGCGTTACGGAGACGCGGCCACCTACCACACCAACGTCAGCAGGCCCGGCCCTGCGCCCGGCGCACTCGACTTCACGACGTCGCACTGGGGATACGACCCGCTGAGCGACGTCTACTCGGAGGACTGCGGCCTGATCGTCGTCTCTGACACCGAGGTGGGCATGTTCTGGAACTTCTCCGACTACTGACCCGTCGGGGCGCGGCCCTTGACCACGTTGTTCGAGAGGATCTTCCCGTGCTGACCCGTTCCGCCTCCTACCCCGACCGGGAGACCGCCCACTGGGCCACCCAGCAGGTGGTGACCGCCAACGAGCAGGTCATCCACCGCTGGCTCGCCCAGGGCACCCGGGCCCGCCTGACCATCGAGGCCGCCTGGCCCTCCCGCGAGGAGCCCGTGGGCCGGGTTCAGCTGCAGGGCGACCTGCTGGCCGGGCGGGGACCCGTCGACGTCCGCGCGGCGCGCGTGGTGCTGCGCCGCGAGCCGTCGAGCCCGCACGGCTTCGTCGTCCGCACGACCGTCCCGATCTACCTGTAGGGGCTGCCGCACATGTCCATGAAGCCCCTCGAACACGACCGCCGGTACGGCGAGCTGGACCAGGTGATGCGTGCCTACCTGGGGCAGCCTGCCGACGACACCCCGGAGCGGCGCAGCCGTGCGCTGGACGCGTACCTCCGTCACACCTGGCACACCCGCCCCTGGGCCGTCGCGGAGGCCGAGCGCCAGCTGCGCGAGTACAGCCGCAACCCGCCGGGTCGTATCCGGCTCGGGCTGGGCGAGTTCTACGCGATCCCGGACACCGGGACGCCGCAGTCCGAGATAGGTGAATGGCTGATGGTGCTGGCCGACCATCTGAAGAAGAGCATCGAGGAAGGCGACGTCCCGGAGCCGTCGTCTCCGCAGACTCACTGGGAGTGGCACGCGCGCTTCCCTGAGACGGCGCAACTGCTCGGCGGCTGGTTCTCGCAGGACATCGTCGAGGAGTTCCCCGATCACGACGCCGCCGTCGCCGACTACGCCGTCACCACTGACCCCCACGTGGTCGCACGCCTCGTGGGTGAACTCCACGAACTGCTCGCCCTCCCTCTGGACGAGGGGGACTACGCCTTGGCGGCCGCCGAACTCGGTATGGAGGTCGGGCCGCCCGAGCCGTTCTCCCACGGCGCCTGGTTCCGGTCGGTGGCGGCGGCGCTGTCCGGCGGCTGATGCGGCCCCGGACCGCCCCGCACCGGGGGGACCGGAGGCCAGGTGGGCGGTCAGCGGCCTCCGCCATTCGTCCGTTCGGTGCGTCGCTCTCGTCGGTGCGGGACCCGTGGTCAAGGGCTCGACGGCGGTTCGGCGGCGCGGGGCGGCGGGTGGTGCCTGCCGGAGGGTGCCGGACCGCTCGCTCGACGCGGTGCTCACCACGCCCACACGGTCTTGCCGGGGCCGGAACGACGGTCGGTGACACCACTTGCGGCTCACGGGAACCTCGACATCAATGGGCTCTGTTGTGCCTGGTCAAGGGAACTCGTGAACGTCCCAGGGGACGATCTCGCGCACGTCCCGCGCTGGTTGACAACTCATCGAAACGGTGGCCGGGACCTCCCGGCCACCGTTTCGTGCGTCCACGCCCCCTGGCCGCGGCGGAGCGTGCGGAACGTCCCCCCGGCCGTGCCGGCCAGGGGGACGCGGGGCGAGAGGACGCCTTCGCTACGGCGCCGGTGCCGGCAGCACGACGAGCGCGTCGCCGGCCGGGCGCTCGCCGGCGGCGTCGCTGGGGACGCCCTGCAGCGCGCCGCGCACGACCATCGCCGTGGAGCCGCCGCCGTCCAGGTTGAGCGCGTCCACCGCGCCCAGGCCGCGCATGACCGCGGCGGTCTCGGTGATCGACAGTCCGGCGCTGCGGCCGGGGGCGCGGCCGTCGACGGTGAGCAGGACGACCCGCCCGTCCTGGGTGACCCCGGCGGCGGTGCGCGGATTGCGACGCAGGTACCAGCCGTTGTAGAGGGCGGCGCGGTCCGCGCCCTCGATGTCCTCGGGGCTCCAGCCGTCCCGGACCGGGTCGAGGACCGTGGCACCGTCGCGCAGCAGCAGCGGGCCGCCGTTGACGACGGACGTCTCCGCGGTGACCGGCAGCGCCGTCCTCCGGTCGGCGTCCACCACCGTGCTGCGCACCGTCAGCCGGGCGCCGGTACGGGCGTGGGCGCGCAGCCACTGGGCTCCCGTCCCGGTGCCCTGCAACAGGGTGCCGCGCGCGGGCACGGTCCCGCCCCGGCTGCCGCGCACGGCGGTCACCCGTCCGTCGGCGTCGAGGGTGGCCTGGTAGCCGGGGCCCCGCGGCGCGGCGGTGCCGAAGCGCGCGGTGAGGGCGACGAGTTCGTCGGCGTTGCCACAGGTGTAGTCGTGCGCCGGACGGGAGAAGGGGGTGGCGTCGCCGACGCCGCCGCAGTTGGTGATCAGGCCGGGCTGCCGGTTCAGGCCGGTCACCTCGCGGGTGGCGCCGTCCGCGGCGCGGACCGTGATCCTGGTCCCCAGCCGGCGTACCGAGGTGCCCCGCCCGCCCTCGCCGCGCACGACGAGGGCGGGCCGCCCGTTGACGGCCTCCGAGACGAGGACGCCGTCGACCACGGAGATGCCGGCGGGGTCGCCGTCGGTGCCCGCCACCCAGTTGCCGGGGGCCGTGTGCGGGCCGCCGATGACGAAGTAGCCGCCGTTGACCGCAGCGAGGGCGCCGGTGCGGCGCGCCATCGCGCTGGTGGTCTCGCGGCCCGGCACGATGCCGTCGGCCAGCTCGGACCGCAGCCGGCCGCGGAACCGGGCGGGGTCCAGCACGAGCACGTCCAGGGACCAGGGGCCGGTGGTGGGGTGCCCGTCCTCGCCGGTGTGCTGGACCGTGCCGCCGGGCAGGCCGCGGGCCGCCAGTTCCTTCGCGGCCTGCTCGGCGGCCGCCTCGCCGGCGTACCGGCCCACCCGCACCATCCAGCCGAGCGGCCGGTCGAGCGGGCCCCGGGGGTCCGGCCCGGCGGTGCGGTCCCGCCGCGGCTCGTATCCGGCGGCGCGGACCCTGCTCTCCAGCCCGGCGGCCTCCGCCTCGTTCGTGGCCAGGCCGACCGTGACGGTCCAGAAGTCGTCCGGCGACGCCTCGCCGCGCTCGATGGCGATGTGGGTCAGGCCCGGGGCGATCTCCCGGGAGGTGCGGGTCTCCGCCAGGGCGGCGGGACCCAGCGGCAGCTCCCCGGCGGTCACCACACCGGTCCGCTGCGCGGCCGGCCGGCTCTCCGCACTCCCCACCACCGTGGCGGCGACCACGCAGGCGGCCGTCGCCCCGCCGAACAACCAGCGTCGTGCCGTGCGGAACTGCATGGTCGTGCCCTTTCGGGGAGGGAGGGTCGGCTGCGACCGTGCACGCCGCGCATGTCGCGAAGCCGACGGCCCACCCGACGTGTGGTGGCGAGAGGACGGCCGTATCGGCGCGACGGCGCCGCGCGCACGTGCGCGGGCTGGTTCCCCCGGCCCTCTGGCACGTGACCGTCGGCGCGGCGCTGGTCGTCGACCATGATCGGCTGCGCCGACATCATGCCATACGGGAGCCGGGGAGCCGGCACCGGAACGGGGCGGAAACCGCCTCCCACCAGGCACTGTCTCGAAGGTCACACCGGTGGCCCGGCCTCCGGGCCGATCCGCGCCAGGACCGGCAGGTGATCGCTTCCGGTGCCGGGGAGGGTCCGTACGTCCAGCACCGCCGCCCCGCGCGCCAGCACCTGGTCGATCCGGGCGAGGGGGAGGGCGGCGGGCCAGCTGAACGCGAAGTCCTCGTCCGCGGTGTCCAGCCGTGACGTCACGGGCGCCAGGCCGCGGTCCCGCGTGGTGCCGTTGAGGTCGCCCGCCAGGATCACCGTGGCCGACCTGTCGGCGGCGAGCGCCTCGCCGAGCAGGCGCGCGCTCTCGTCGCGCCACCGGGTGTCGAACCCGCCGGCCGGCCTGATCCGGACCGACGGCAGATGTGCCACGTACACGGCGATGTCGCGCCCGGGGGCGACCCTTACGGTCGCCCGGAGCCCGCGGTCCCAGTCGCCCGTCACCGCCTCGGGCCTGATGTCCGCGCGGTCGGTTCCCGTCAGCGGGTGGCGGGACCAGAGCCCGACCGTCCCGACGACCGCGTGGTGCGGGTAGCGGCTCCGGAACGCGTCCTCGTAGGCCGCGAGGGCCGGTTCCGTCAGCTCCTCCAGGGCCAGCAGGTCGGGGTCGGCGGCCATGAGGGTGCGCGCCGTGGCGGCGGGGTCCTCGTTCTCGTCGCTCACGTTGTGCTGCACCACGGTCAGGTCGTACGGCCCGGCGGCCCGGGGCGGCGGGGACGGGCCGAAGGCGGCGATCCAGACCATCGCCGCCGCCAGTGCCGCCGGCACCGCGGTCGCCGAACGGCGCAGCACGGCCAGCGCGAGCAGCGGCGGCACCGGCACCCCGAGCCACGGCAGGAAGGTCTCGACCAGGCTGCCCAGCCCCAGGGCGCCGGGCACCCGCGAGGGGAACAGCAGCAGCCCGGCGACCAGCAGGGACAGCGCCGCGGTGGGGCGCCCGCGACGCCACGCCGTCCGCCCGCCCCGGTCCGGCGGCCGCCGGTTCTGCCGGCGCAGACGCTCACGCAGCCACCGCGCGGCCCGGCCTCCCCGGTGCGGGGGACCGGCCTCCCGCACCGGCACGTCGGCCCCTTCGATGGCCACCCTCCGTCCGCCGTACGTCCCGCCGGCCCACCCCTGTGATCACCGGACGCGGGGGAGACGATACGCGGCCGCGTCCCCCGGGGCTCCGCGCGGACCGGACGCCGCCGGACCGCCCCGGGGAAAGGGGGCTCAGTGGCGCGGGAAGTACGGCTTCGGCAACCGCATGCCGCGGTCGGCCATGATCTCGCGGACCCGGTCCGGGTAGTTCGTGATGACGCCGTCGACGCCCAGGTCCATCAGCGCCTCCACCGTGGCGGGGTCGTCGCAGGTCCACGGGACGACCTTCAGGCCCCGGGCGTGCGCCGCGGTGATCATCGCGCGGTCGGGGTAGAGGCGGAAGCCGGGGTCGCCGACCGTGCCGTTCTGCGGGAAGCCGTAGTTGGGGGAGAGGGCCTTGACGCCGGGGACGGTCGCGGCGGCCCGCACGAAGTCGCCGTCGTAGTCGTCGGCGTCGATGCCGCCCAGCCACGGGGAGGCGCCGTCCTCGCCGACCTGGAGGAAGTCGTAGTTGGTCAGCGCCACCAGCGGCCACTTCGGAGCCAGCTCGTGCATCGCCCTGAGCGCGCCCCAGTCGAAGGACTGGACGGTGACCTGGCGCTCCAGGCCGGAGGCGCGGATCTCCTCGAACACCCGGCGCACGAACAGCTCACGCGGCGCGGTCTGCTCGGGTGCCCCCGCCTCGACCTTCGTCTCGACGTTGAGCGTGACCTGCTTGGCCCGGTAGCGCTCGACCAGGTCCAGCACGTCCCGGAGCTCTGCCATCCGGGCGCCGTCGACCTGCTCCTGCCCGGGGTGGCCGGGCAGCTGCTGATAGCCGCAGTTCATGGTCTTGATCTGAGCCAGCGTCAGATCCTTGACGTATTTGCCGACGTACGGGTACATGGGGTCGCCCGGCACGAGCGGCGCGGTGTCCCGGCACTTCTGCGCGCTGACCTGCCGGTCGTGCGTGACCACCACCTTGCGGTCCTTGGTGACCTGGGTGTCCAGCTCCAGCGTGGACACCCCCAGCCGCAGCGCCTTGCCGAACCCTTCCAGGGTGCTCTCGGTCGTCATGCCGAGGCCGCCGCGGTGGGCTTGCAAGTCGAACCGGGCCGGCAGGGTGGACGGTTCGAACCGGGCCGGCAGGGTGGACGGTTCGGACCGCGCCGTCAGGGGGGACGCGCCGGGGCCGTCCGTCGTCGCGTGGGCGGTTGTCGGAACGGCGAGCACCGGCACCAGGGCCAGGCCGGCGAGGATCTGACGTACGGACATCGCAACCTCACTCGTCGGGGTCGGGGCGACCCCAGGACGCTAGTGCGGCGCCGGGCGCCGGCGAAGACCTGCGTGTGATGCGGCTGTGAACGCTCGGCGAACCCGAAGCCCGTCCGACCGGAAAATGGCAGGCCGGCCGCCCGGCGGACGCGGCATGATGACGGTCCGCCGCCCACGCGTGCCACGGGGCGGGCGCGGGCCCGAACACCGGGGGGTTTTCCGTGACCGTGCCCAACATCCTGCTGTCCGGCGTCGTCGGCTCCACCGCGTACGGCCTCGCCCGCGCGGGCTCCGACGTGGACCGGCTCGGCCTGTTCGCCGCTCCCACCGAGGACCTGCACGGCCTGCACGGCCCGAAGGAGTCCCACGTCACCACCGGCCCCGACCGCACCCTGCACGAGGCGGCGAAGTGGTGCCGCCTCGCCCTCGGCGGCAACCCGACCGTCATGGAACTGGTCTGGCTGCCCGAGGAGCTGTACGAGGTGCGGACCCCCCTCGGGGACGAGCTGATCGGCATCCGGTCGTCCTTCCTCAGCGCCCGCCGGGTCCGCGACGCCTACCTCGGCTACGCCACGCAGCAGTTCCGCAGGCTCGCCGGCCGCGGCGACGGCTCGTTCTCCGCGGACGTGCGCGGCCGCACCGCCAAGCACGCCCGTCACCTCAAACGGCTGTGCACGCAGGGCTACGAGCTGTACGCCACGGGGCGGCTGACGGTCCGGGTCGACGACCCCGACGGCTACCACGCCTTCGGCGAGCGGGTCGCCGCCGACCCCTCGGCCGCGCTGCCGCTGCTGCGCCGCTTCGAGGCCGCCTTCGACGCCACCCCCGGGGTGCTGCCCGAACGGCCCGACGAGCGGGCGGCCGAGGCCTGGCTGCGGCGGGTCCGCCGGCGGCACTACGCACCGGACGCGGCGCCCGCCTGACACGGCGCCGCACCCGGCCCCCGCTCCACCTCGTACGGGAACCGCCCGGCGCCCGGCCGTCCCGGCCCGGCGCCCGGCCGTCCCGGCCCGGCGCCCGG
>NZ_JBHMCY010000075.1:0-15615 GCF_042430725.1 Streptomyces cinereospinus
AGATCTACGAGGGCACCAACCAGGTCCAGCGCATCGTCATGGCCCGCAACCTGCCGTAGCCGCCCGGTCGGAGCCGTCGGATGGCGCCGGGCGGCGGGGAGGCGTACGACGGAAGGGCGTGGGTTCACCACGCGCCCTTCCACCCCCCCAGGAGGAGCCATGACCCAGCCCGGAACCATGACCGCGATGAGCAAGGCGATGCAGGACTGCGTCGAGGCGTGCATGTCCTGCCACACCGTGTGCGAGGAGACCATGAGCTCCTGCCTGCAGAGGGGCGGCCAGGCCCAGATGCAGATCATGCGGGCGCTGATGGACTGCTCCGAGATGACCCGGATGTGCGCCGACATGATGATGCGCCGCTCCCCGATGGCGGCCGAGATGTGCGCGATGTGCGCCAAGGCGTGCGACATGTGCGCCGAGGCGTGTGCGGCGATGCCGGACGACCCGCAGACGGCGCGCTGCGCCGAGTCCTGTCGCCGCTGCGCCGAGATGTGCCGCGCGATGGCCTGAGCCCGCCGACGGGCCCCGGCGCCGCTCAGAGCAGCGGCGCCAGGGCCCGTTCCAGGTCGGCGACCTCACGGAAGTGGACGGCGTTCATGCCGAGCACGGCCGCTCCCCGCACGTTGTCCAGGGTGTCGTCCACGAAGAGGCACCGGTCGAGCGGTACGCCCGCCAGGTCCGCGGCGATGCGGTAGATCCGCGGATCCGGCTTGACCAGCCCGACCCGGGCGCTGCTGACGACGTGGTCGGCCAGATCGGACAGGCCGAGCCCGTCCAGGTCGGCCTCCAGGGCCACCGACGCGTTGGTGACCAGGACCAGCGGCACCCGGGTGCGGGCCCGCCGCAGCAGTGACACCACGGCCGCGTCGGCGTGGAAGGGCGCCTCGGCGAGCGCTTGGGCCAGTGCGTGCGCGACCGGCCTCGGCGCGAGTCCCGCGAAGCCGGCCACGATCGCCTCGACCCATTCCCGCATGCCGATCCGGCCCAGCATCAGCGGCAGATCGGTCTCCGGCGCGAACGCCACCTTCAGCGTGATGCCCTCGGCCAGCCCGGCGGACCGCTCCAGGGCGGTCACCGCGGAGGGGTCGTAGAACCGGATCACGTTGTCGACATCGCAGAGCACCGCGTCGAAGGACCGCCGGCCCCGGTGGTCAGTCACCCGAGACCGTGACCTTCTCGTCGTTCTTCAACTGCTCGACCAGGGTCTTCACCTCGGCCTCGTCCCACAGCAGGTTGCCGCCGGAGGAGCCGGCGAGCGGCATGTTCATGGACGTGCCGTCGCCGCCGCTGACGCCCTTCATCGCCCAGAACATGTCGGCCAGGTCGAACAGGCCCATCTCCTTGTCCACGATGAGCGAGTCGAGGCCGGCGCCCATGGTCGGGTACAGCTTGAAGGGGTTGAGGACCGTGCCCGGCGTGGCCACCTGGTTGGCGAGCGCGGCGAGGAACTTCTGCTGGTTCTTCGTGCGGTCCAGGTCGGAGCCGGCCAGCGCGTACCGGGTGCGGACGAAGGCGAGCGCCTCCTCGCCGTTGAGGACCTGCTTGCCCTTCTTCAGGTCCGCGCCGGACTTGGAGTCCTTGATGTCCTGGGGGATGTCCATCTCGACGCCGCCGACCGCGTCCACGATGTTGGCGAAACCGGCGAAACCGATCTCGACGTAGTGGTCGATGTGCAGGCCGGTGTTGAACTCCACGGTGCGCACCAGCAGTTCGGGCCCGTCCTCGGCGTACGCCGCGTTGAGCTTCACGTGCCGGCCCGTGCCCTGGTAGGTCTTGCCGGACTCGGAGCCGACGAACGTCGGGATCTCCACGTCCGAGTCGCGCGGCAGCGAGATCAGCGTCGGGGCGCCGCCGCCGGTGTGCAGGATCATCATCGAGTCCGTGCGCTTGCCCTCGGAGGAGCCGGTGTGCAGGGCCTTCTTCTGCTCGTCGGTCATGCCCTCGCGGCTGTCGGAGCCGACGATGAGGTAGTTGGTGCCCTCGCCCGCCTCCGGCCGGTCGATCACCTTCGACAGGTCGACCTCGCGGTTGAGCTTGGAGTCGGCCCAGAAGTACGTGCCGGCCACGGTGACGACCAGCGCGGTCGCCACCGTGATCGCGGTCACCTTGACGCGGCGCCGCAGGTCCGGCGCGGGCCGCGGGCCGCGCCCGCCGTGGCCGCGGCCGTCGCCGCCTGCGCCCGGTCCCCGGCCGCCCGGAGTGCCGTAGACCTGGCCGGTGTTGTAACCGCTGTCGTACCCGTCGTATCCGCCGTGTCCCTGGCCGTCGACGTACGACGGCTGCTGCGGGACCCCGTGCTGCGGTGCCGCCTGGCCGCCGCCGGGCGGTGCCGCCGGGCCGCGCCGCACCTGGCGCATCACGCGGGCGCTTTCGGGCTGCGCGCCTGCGCTGCCGCGTCCGTAGCGGGTGCCGCGGTTGTCGTCGGACCATCCCTGGGGCCAGTCATTCATGCGCCCCAGTGTGCAGGCAGCGGATGTGTGCCTTACAAGGTTCGGCGGAAAATCACAGCGGTGCTGTTGCCAAGCTGACACAAATCACGCGCCTGCCACCTCGGCATAAGGTGGGGGCCATGACAGACCAGGCCACCGCCCCGGAGCCGGAGAACGCAACAGCTCCGGACATCCCGGGCAAGCCCATCTCCGCCTCCCGGACCACTCTCAGCCACATCATGACCCACAACGACACCAACCTGCTGGGCACCGTGCACGGCGGAGTGATCATGAAGCTGGTCGACGACGCGGCGGGCGCGGTGGCCGGCCGGCACAGCGGCGGCCCCGCCGTCACCGCCTCCATGGACGAGATGGCCTTCCTGGAGCCGGTCCGCGTCGGTGACCTGGTCCACGTCAAGGCGCAGGTCAACTGGACCGGCCGGACCTCGATGGAGGTCGGCGTCCGGGTGCTCGCCGAACGCTGGAACGAGTCCGCCCCGGCCACCCAGGTCGGCTCCGCCTACCTCGTCTTCGCCGCGGTCGACGCCGACGGCAGGCCCCGCCGGGTCCCGCCGGTCGTCCCGGAGACCGAGCGGGACAGGCGCCGCTACCAGGAGGCCCAGATCCGCCGCACCCACCGGCTGGCGCGCCGCCGGGCGATCATGGAGCTGCGGGCCAGGCGCGCGGCGGAGGGCTTCGAGGACTGACGGGCCGCCCCCGCCCCGGGCATCGAGTCCGGTCCGGTCCGGCTCCTGCCGCGGCAGGCAATGTTTGCCCGTGGCGGAGCGGCGTCCGGTGCGGCGAGAGTGCGTGCCGGGCGTCGCGACGGGGCGAACGTCGCCTGCCGCGCTAGGAGCACTTCGCCTCGTCGCCCCGCACCACCCCGAACTCGCCCTCCCGGACGTCCGCCGCCTTCACCTTCCGCACCTGCCGGTAGTCCGTCCCGACGATCACCTTGAGCGTCGCCCCCTGCCCCTTGACCGGCCGCAGCTCGCTGCCGGGCAGGGCGGCCGCGAGGGACCTCGCGGAACGGTCCCAGCGGGGGTCGTAGGCGACGACCGTCCGGCGGACGGACCGGGTGGCGGCGTTCACCGGCTGCCGGGTGGTGCGGAAGCCCGCCGCGGCCAGCGCGGTGTCCGCGCGGCGGCCGAGGCCCGCCGTCCGGGTGCCGTTCTCGACCTGGACGCGGATCTGCTGGGGCGCCACGTCCACCCGCACCGAGGTGTCCCGGGGCCGGCCGGCGGCCAGCGGCCGGTCGTCGCGCAGGGCCTGGAAGAGACGGCCGGACCTCACCGGGTCCCACTTCAGGGTCGAGCCGACGCCCTTCACGGCGTACCCCATGCGGCCGATCGGCACGGTGGCGAACTCCGAGGAGGACGGCGAGAAGTTGCGCATCGCCCGGCCCAGGTCCAGCAGTTCGCCCGTGCCGAACCCCTTGTCCGCGCGCACCGAGCCCAGCACCGCCCGGGCCACGTCCCGCAACCGCATCGGGTTCAGCAGCACCCCGGAGGACGTCGACTGGCCGACCAGCGCCGCCAGGAAGTGCTGCTGGCGCCGCATCCGGCCGAGGTCGGACGCCCCGTCGACGTACCGGGCGCGGACGTACTGCAGGGCCTGGCCGCCCGCGAGCCGGTGGGTGCCGGCGGGCAGGTCCAGGCCCGTGCGCGAGTCCTTCAGCGGCCGGGCGGTGCAGATCCTGACGCCGCCGAGCACGTCCACCGTCCGCATGAAGCTGGTGAAGTCGATCTCCAGATAGTGGTCGATCTTCACGCGGGTCATCTGCTCGACCGTGCGCACGGTCAGCTGCGGACCGCCCTCCGCGTACGCGGCGTTGAGCTTGACCGGATGCGCCGGGTGCCGCTCGCCGGTGGTGCGGTCGACGTGCGCGGGCAGTTCGGCGTAGGAGTCCCGCGGCAGGCTCACCACGCTGGCCCGCTCCCGGTCCTCCGAGATGTGCACGATCATGACCGTGTCGGTGCAGTGACAGGGCGCCCCGCCGAGGCGGTACCGGCGCCGCTCGGCCTCGGAGACGCTGTCCCGGCCGTCGGTGCCGACCAGCAGCACGTTCGTCCCGTGGCCCGCGCGCGGCCGGTTCTTCATGTCCTTGAACGGGTCGACCCGCGCGATGCCCGCGTCCAGGCCGGTGACCACCGCGTGCCCGATGCCGGCCGAGGCGAGGATCACCACGGACAGCGTGGTCACCGCCCGCATGGCCCAGCGCGGCTTCCTCCGCCGTACGGGCGGACGCACCGCGCGGCGGGGCTGCGGCCGGACCGGGGACCGAGGCGGCGAGGCGGGCATGGGAAAACCTCCGCTGGAGCGGGCGCTGCGGCCGTACGTGGGATCATCAGCACCGTAGGCCCATACGATCTGCGGCCCGGTGCACCGCCCCGGGCAGGGCGGTCGGCTGTCCCCCGTTCGCGGTAACGTGAGCCCCCTATGAACGCCAAGCCCGACGTGCAGCTCCCCGCCGTGTCCGTGATCATGCCCGTCCTCAACGAGGAGCGGCATCTGCGCGGCGCCGTCCACGCGATCCTCGCCCAGGAGTACGCCGGCGAGATGGAGGTCGTGATCGCCCTCGGCCCGTCCACGGACCGCACGGACGAGATCGCCGCCGAACTGGTCGCGGAGGACCCCCGCGTGCACACGGTCCCCAACCCGACCGGCCGGACCCCCGCCGCGCTGAACGCCGCGATCAAGGCCTCCCGGCACCCGGTCGTGGTCCGCGTCGACGGCCACGGCATGCTCTCCCCGGACTACATCGCCACCGCCGTCCGGCTGCTCGCGGAGACCGGCGCGCAGAACGTCGGCGGCATCATGCACGCCGAGGGCGAGAACGACTGGGAGCACGCCGTCGCCGCGGCGATGACCTCGAAGATCGGCGTCGGGAACGCCGCGTTCCACACCGGCGGCCAGGCGGGCCCCGCCGAGACGGTCTACCTCGGGGTGTTCCGGCGCGAGGCCCTGGAGCAGCAGGGCGGGTACAACGAGGAGTTCATCCGCGCCCAGGACTGGGAGCTGAACTTCCGCATCCGTGAGGCGGGCGGGCTGATCTGGTTCTCGCCCGAGCTGAAGGTGTCCTACCGGCCCCGGCCCTCGGTGCGGGCGCTGGCCAAGCAGTACAAGGACTACGGCCGCTGGCGGCACGTCGTCGCCCGCTACCACGCCGGCTCCATCAACCTGCGCTACCTCGCCCCGCCGGCCGCCGTCTGCGCGATCGCGGCCGGGCTGGTCGTGGGCGCCGCGCTGACGCCGTGGGGGTTCGTGGTCCCCGGCGGCTACCTCGCGGCGATCGCCCTCGGCTCCGTACCGGCGGGCAGGGGCCTGCCCCCGAAGGCCCGGCTGCGGATCCCCGTCGCCCTGGCCACCATGCACATGTCGTGGGGATACGGCTTCCTGACCAGCCCCAAGGCCCTGGCGCGGCGGGTCATCGCGTCCCGCCGCCCGGCCGTGCGGGACTCCGCCGCCGCGTGACCTCCGCGGCGCGGGCGTGCCACCGGGACGCCCCCGCCGCCGCTCACCAGCGGTAGGGCGCGTACACGTCCATGCACGAGCCGCGGTCCGACCCGTTGAGCGCGCCCGCCGACTCCGGCACGTCCCCGGCCCGCGGCGCCGACTGCCGCGGGTACGTCGTCCCGCTGCGCCAGTCGTCGCCCACGACGAGCGTCACCCCGGTGACGTCGGTCGACTTGCGCACCCAGCCGGACGGTATCCCGAGGGCCTCGGCGACCCGCCGGGCGTCGCCCTCCAGCTCCGCGCTCGGGTAGCGCACCACGGTCCGCTCCGTCGACGGCCCGCCCGTCGTGTCCGCCGCCGCCTGCGTGAAGCCCTTCTCCACCAGTGCCGTGGCGAGCGTGCTCGCCCGCCCGCCGACCGCGCCCGCGGCGGCGGAGCCGGTGGCGTTCCGCACCAGGACGCCGATCTCGGCGTCGTCGGCGGCCGGGTCGCCGGACGCCTTGCGCCCGCCCTCGTCCGCGCTCCCCGGCCGCTCCGCGGACGGCTTGCCGTTCTTGTCGAAGGCCACGTCGTCCCGGACCATCGACCAGATCTGCTCGGCGTCCGCCCCGGCCGGCACCAGGTGGTTGGCGTTCTGCGGGTCGGTGTCCGTCGGCATGGTCGTCATGGTGATGCGGTTCGTCGGCACCGTCCGCAGCTGCATGGCCAGGTCGTACAGCTGATTGACCGTGCCGATCTCCTCGGAGACCTTCAGCGCCCTGGTGGCCGTCTCGGCGAGGTTCATCAGCCGGCCGGTGTCGGTGAAGGCGTTCTGCTGCTTCAGGGTGCGGATCATCGAGTTCATGTACATGTGCTGGGCGGTGGCCCGGCCCACGTCGCTGAAGAAGGCGTGCCGGGTGCGCAGCCACTGCAACGCCTGCTTGCCCTGCACCGTGCTCCGGCCGGCCTCCAGCTTCAGCCCGGAGCCGCCGGGCACGCCGGGCAGCGGGCGGTCCCACACGTTCTGCCGCACGCAGACCTCGACGCCGCCGACCGCGTCGGCCATGCTCACCACGCCGGCGAAGTCGATCATCATCCAGTGGTCGATGTAGACCCCGGTGAGGTTCTCCCAGGCCGCCAGGGTGCAGCCGGCGCCACCCCGGGCGAGCGACTCGTTGATGATCCGGTTGGTCGCCGGGTAGGTCTCGCCGGTCTCCGGGTCCGTGCACGCGGGGATGTCGACCCGGGTGTCGCGCGGAACGCTCACCACGGAGGCGCTCTCGCGGTCCGCCGAGAGGTGGACCAGCATCTGCACGTCCGCGAGCGGCTTGCTGCCGACGCTGCTCCGGGAGCCGCCCAGTTCCAGGTTCCGCGCCGTGTTCCGGCTGTCGGAGCCGATCAGCAGGATGTTCAGCGGCGTCTGCCCGGCCGCGTTCGGCTGCGGCTTCTCGGCCTTGGAGTCGCCGCTGCTGCGCCGGCCGGTCTGAAGGTTGTCGTTGAGGTGCTGGTAGTACAGGTAACCCGCGCCGGCGGTGCCGAGTATCACCACCGACAGCACCGTCGCCGACCAGCGCAGCACGCGCCGCCTGCGCGGCCGCCGCGCGGTGCCGCGGCGCGCCCCGCTCCGGTCGCCGCCGCTCCGCCCGCCGTCGTTCCGTCCGCCGCCGGGCCGCGCGTGGCCGTCCGCCGTGTCCGCGGCCTCCTCGGCTCGCGTGGCGAGGGACGTCGTGCCCTCGGCCGTCGGCACCTCCTTGCGCACACCGCTTCGCGCCACCTGCCTGCCCTCCCACCCCTGCCCCTTGACCAACGGGTCCGCCCCGCGGCTGGTGCCGCGGCAGGCGACGTTCGCCCCGTCGCGACGGCCGGCACGCACTCTGGCCGCACCGGCCGTAAGCCCGCGTACGTCCCGTACGAGGGCTTCCGGCCGGCCCGCCGGGAGCACGCACCGGACGCCGCTCCGCCACGGGCGAACGTTCGCCTGCCGCGGCACTAGTCAGACGCGCGACGGACCCGTTGGGTTACCCCCCAATTCAACACTCCGGCCGACTACTTGGCGCACTCGACCTTGTCGGCCGTGGACTTCTCCACGCCCTCCGGGGCCTTCGCCGGAGCGGTGAGCGAGACACCGGCGCCCTTGAAGTCCTCGCCCAGCGTCAGGGTCATCGTGGGCTGGCCCTGGGAGTTGGTCACGCTCTCGCCGGGCTTCATCGCGGACCCGGACAGGCCCAGGATGGCGGCCAGCCTGCGGGCCTGGTCCGCCTGCTCGGGCGCGTACTCCAGGGTGGTCCTGCTCAGCTCGGCGTCGGCGTTGCCCGCGTTCTCGGACTTCGTCACACCCTCGTCGTTCTGCAGCCAGTTGAGGGTCTCCTGGGCGCTGCCCGCGGGGGCGCCGCCGTTCAGGATCCGCACCCGCACCTCGGACGGGTCGGCCTGGCTGCCCTTGAGCCGGGCGGCCACCGCGGCCTGCTCCTTCGCCTGCTGCTGCTTGACCGCGGTGAAGGAGACGTCCTGCTGGATCATCTGGAAGACCTGGGGTGCCGTCGTCGGGTTGGGCACCACCGTGGCCTTCACCGTCTCGGCCGGGTTGTCGATGACCGGCACGGTGGTGAACGTCAGGTTCTTGGTGTCGAGCTTGCCCAGCTCCATGCCCAGGTCCGTGAGCTTGCCGATGCTGTCCAGCTGGGAGTCGACGGTGAGCGCCTTGGTGCCCGCCTCGGCCAGCTTCACCATCTTCGACGGGTTGGTGAGCGTGTCGTTGGACTTCAGCTTGCGCATCAGCGCGCTGAGGAACTGCTGTTGCAGGCCGATCCGGCTCAGGTCGCCGCCGGTGCCCACGGAGTGCCGGGTGCGCACGAACGCCAGCGCCTGCTCGCCCTGGATGGTGTGCGTGCCGGCCGGCAGGTCCAGCTTGGAGTCCGGGTCATCGATGTCCTTGGCCAGACACACCTCGACGCCGCCCACCGCGGTGGTCAGCGTCTTGACCGCGTTGAAGTCGGCGACCATGAAGTTGTCCGGGGTGATCCCGGTCAGCTCGGTCACCGTGCGCATGGTGCACGACGGCGTACGCCCGCCCTGGCCGAGGCTGGTGTTGAACCGCGCGTCCGGCGAGCCCGGGATCACCTTGGTGCTGCCGTCCTCCTGGGTGGTCGGGCAGTCCGGGACGTCCACGATCAGGTCCCGCGGGATACTCAGCGCGGTGGCGTTGGAACGGTCCTTGGAGACGTGCAGCAGGATCGTGGTGTCCGCGTGGCCGGGGCTGCCCGAGTCGCCGTAGGACTCGTTGCCCGCGCCGGTGCGCTTGTCGGTGCCGATCAGCAGGATGTTGATGGCCTTGTCCTTCTGGAAGCCACCGGTGCTGGCGCCGTCGTCGGCGACGGAGGTGATGTTGCCGTTGAGGTGCTCGATGTAGAGGTATCCGGCACCGGCCGCCGCGACGAGCACCAACGCCATGGTCCCGCCGGTCCACAGCACGGCCTTCTTCGCCTTCGACTTCTTCTCCGGGCGGCGGCCCCGGCGCCCCGGCGGGACCTCGGCGCCGCCGCCCGCCCGGCGCCGGCCCCGGCCGGTGACCTCGGCGGCGGGCGGGTCCTGCGGCTCCCGGCCGGGCGTCGGCTTGCGCGCGTCCCGGCCGGGAGCCGGTTTGCGCGCGTCCCGGCCGGACGCCGGCTTACGGGCCCGGGAGGCCCCGCCGGAGCCGCGGGAGCCGGCCCGCCGCGGGCCGGGAACGGTCGACTGCGGTGCGGAAGGGCTCAGTCGCAGTTCGTATTCACCGGTGTCCGGGTTGAGCACCCACTGGTCGGCGGGATCGATGTGCTCCGCCCGCCTACGGCCTTGCGCGTCCACGGTTGCCTGAATCCTCCGTCGGGGCCACGCGGCGCCCTCCCCCTTGAGGCGCTCGGTCTCGTACAAACCTCGTACACAGTGCACGACCCCGGAAATGGACCGCGTGGCCGGGGGCCGGTAGCGCACCGAAGCGCTCACACTATCCGGCCTGTTCGACGTCAAGCGACGGCGGTGACACATTCCACGTCCCTACAACTGGGCAATCCCGCCCATTTCCCGGGACGAAAATTCGCCGTTCGGTGCCCTTCTCACCGGCAGCCGCCCTCGGCGGCGGTCTTGCCGCTGAACGTGGGCGCCGGGGAGGCCGGGGCGAGCACGGAATCGGCGTACTCCCCGTGACCGGGCGGCCGCCCCCGCGCGTTCCCGCGGCTTTCGTACGTACTTTCGGCGAAATCCAGCACGGATTTTCCGGAGACCTGCACGGGTGTGTCGGAGCGCAGCCGCTCGAAGAGCCGCTCGGCCGCCGGCTCCGTCAACTGGTCGCGATTGGCATTGCCGTCGTACGACTCCCGCGGCACCGTCAGGAACTGCACCCGTTCCGTGGGAACGTCGCGCAGACCGCGGACGAGGTCGTACAGGCCGCGCAGACTCGCCAGCCCCGGGTCGGTGGTGAGGGACGACGTGGCCGCGTCCAGGACCGGGTACAGCTTCGCGGGGTTGAGCAGGATGTCGTTGCCGCGCAGCTTCCGCACCAGGGCCGCCAGGAAGCGCTGCTGGCGCTCCATCCGGCCGGTGTCGCTGCCGTTGCCGAGGGACTTGCGGGCGCGGACGTAGCCGAGGGCCTGCTCGCCGTCGAGCGTCACCTGGCCGGCCGGCAGCCGCAGTTTGGCCTGCTTGTCCACGATCGGCTCGGCCACGCAGATCCGCACCCCGCCGACGGCGTCGACCAGCCGCGTGAACCCGTGGAAGTCGACGACCGCGTGGTGGTCGATCCGGATGTCCGTCATCCGCTCGACGGTGCGGATCGTGCAGGCCGAACCGCCCGTCTCGAAGGCGTAGTTGAACATCGCGAACACCGGCTCGGTGCGGCTGCCGTCCGGGCGCCGGCAGCCGGGCACGTCCACCATCAGGTCGCGGGGGATGGAGACGGCGGTGGCGCTGCGGCGCCCGGCCGACAGGTGCAGCAGGATGGTCGTGTCGGACCGCTCGGTCCCCACGTCCCGCCCGTACTTGCGGTTGTCCTCCCCGGCCCGGGTGTCCGAGCCGATCAGCAGGATGTTCTGCGCGCCCCGCACCAGCGCGGTGGGCCGCTCCCGCTCGTAGCGCGCGAGCTCGGCGGCCGCGGCCTCGTCGGGCGTGATGTTCCCGTCCAGCTTCGTGTAGACGGCCCACCCGGCGGCCATCACGCCCGCCAGCAGCCCCGCGGTCCCCGCCGTCCCGCCGCGTGTCCAGCGGCGCCGGCGCCGGCGTATGAGCCCGTCGCCGGTCGCCGACGACCCGGAGCCGGGTCCGAGGGCCACCGCCGGCGTCTCGTCGTCCGGGCGTCCGGATGGCATGCCTGCGGTGTCCCTCACGACAAGTTCCACCCCTCATGGAGTACGAGCGTGGGCGAACGGTCCGAGCGTGTCGTGCTGCTCTTACTGCCCTTACTGCTTCTACGACCATGACCCGGATGGGGTGGGGGCGCGGGTGGGGGTGGGCTGATCGGGTGAGCCGGGGGCGTTGGGGGCCGGGTGTGTGTGGGGGCGTGGTCGGGTGACGTGGGAGGGGTGTGTGGGGGGGCGGGCGGCTTGGGAGGGGTGGTGTGCGGAGGGGTGGTCGGGTGGGCTCGGGAGGGGCGCGTGGGGGGCGTCCGTTCTAGCGGGCGGTGGCCGTGACGCGTTCGGACTCGATGCGCTGGGCCAGCGACTCGCCGTCCAGCCGGTCCAGGTTCCGGCACAGCACCACCGACCCGCCGATCGAGAGCGGGGCGAACAGGCCGGCGCTCAGGCCTTCCCAGGTGTCGTACGGCAGGGCCGACAGGATCCGCGATCCGGGCCCCGTCAGATCCAGCCCGGGCGCGTCGGCCGCCGCTCGCTCCACGACCTCGGCCCCGGTGTACTCCGCCCCGGCCACGATCAGCGCCGGCGCCTCCGGGTCCACCGGCGCGTACGGCGCGAACCGGTCGCCGTGGCCCGGCACGTCCACGGCGTAGTCGGCGTACCCCTGCGGCGGCGACGGGAAGCGGCGGCCCAGCGGCGCCAGCGACAGCGCGTACCGCTCGCCGCGGCAGGCGAGCCCCTCCTCGAACCGGCCGGGCCCGGCCACCACGAAGTCCGCCCGCGCCGGGTCGCCGTCCATGTCGGCCAGGACGCCCACCGACGAACAGGCCAGCAGCCACACCGCCGTCTGCCAGTGCGCGGGCAGCAGCAGCGCGACGCGGTCGCCGGGCTCGGCCGACAGCCCGTCCTGGATCAGGTTGGCTGTCTTGGCCACCCAATTGGCGAAGGTGGCCACGGACAATTCGACCCGTTCTCCGGTGGCGTCGTCGTAGAAGGTGACCAAGGGGCGCGCGGGATCCGCGGCGAGCGCGGAACGCAGCAGGTCGGCAGGGGTGCGATCGGTGGCGTTCACCCGCGCAAGCGTACGCGCGCGGCCGGGTGCGCATCGAGTGGCGCGGGCACCGGTTCGGGCGAATGGATACCGACAGACCGTCAACTCCCCGATGGACAGACTTGTACGGCTATGTCCACGATCGGAAGCATGCGTAGACTCCTTGCTTCCTCCATCGGCGTGACCTGCGCCGCCGCCCTCACCCTCCCGCTGACCCTCCCCGCGACGACCGCCCACGCGATACCCGGGCCGGGTGCGCGGGCGGGCGCGCAGGCCGCGGGCCGCTCCACGCAGCCCGCCGTCCCCGGCAGCACCCAGTCACTCCCGCTGGTCCCCCTGGCCGGTGAGCGGGCCACCGGCGCGCCCGCCGCGCAGGGCCTGCCCCGCCGCGACGTCCGGCCGTTCTCGCTCGTCGGCGTCGTCTGGGACGACCCGCGGACCGCGCTCCTCGGCAGCGTCCAGGTCCGCACCCGCGCGGCCGGCACCGGCGCCTGGTCCGGCTGGCAGGACGTCGAGACCCACAACGCCGAGCACGCCCCCGACCCCGGCTCCCCCGAGGACGTCTCCGGCCGCCTCCGCGGCGCCACGGCACCGCTGTGGGTGGGGAACTCGGACGGCGTGGAGGTACGGGTCCGGCCCGAGAGCTCCGCGCGCACGGCCGCCCCGCTGCCCGAGGGGCTCCGGCTCGAACTGGTCGACCCCGGCGGTGCGGCCGAGGCCGGCGGGTCTGACGGGGCCGGTGGTCCTGCCGAGGCCGGTGGTCCCGCCGAGGCCGGTGGGCCCGTCGAGGACGGTGGTCGGGCGGGTGCCGGGGGTGCCGGGCGCGCTGGTGACGCCGACCCGCCGCTCACCGGGCCGCTCAGCGCCGGGACCACCGCCTCCTCGGAGGCCAACGTCCCGCTCGCGCCGCTCGGCGCCACCGAGATCCCGGAGCTGGACCGGGCCGACACCGAGAACGAGCTGTTCGCGCTGCGGGCACCCGAACTGACGGAGGAGCAGAAGGCCACGCCGTACATCGGCCCACGCCCGCGCATCGTCACCCGGAACGGCTGGGGCGCCGACGAGAACCTGCGCGAGAAGGGGTTCCTCTACACCACGACGGTGAAGGCCGCCTTCGTGCACCACACCGCCACCGGGAACAACTACACCTGCGCACAGGCGCCGTCCGTCATCCGCAGTATCTACCGCTACCACGTGCAGAGCATGGGCTGGCGGGACATTGGCTACAACTTCCTCCTCGACACGTGCGGAAACATCTACGAGGGGCGCGCCGGGGGCGTGGCGAAGGCGGTCATGGGAGCTCACACCCTCGGCTTCAACCACGACAGCATGGGGATCGCCGTCCTCGGCACGTTCACCACCACCTCGCCCCCCGAGGCGACCGTGAAGGCCGTCGGGCAGTTGGCCGCCTGGAAGCTGGGCCTGTTCGGGGCCGATCCGGGGGGCACCACCCACCTGAAGTCCGGTGGCGGAAACCTGTTCAAAAAGGGGACGAACGTACGCCTCAACGTGATCTCCGGCCATCGTGACGGTTTCGCGACGGACTGCCCAGGCAAGCTCCTGTACGGCAAGCTCGGTGCCATCCGTGAGCATGCGTCACGCTTCCAGGGGCGGCTCTAGACAGAGCCAGGGGGCGTGTCGCTGCCGGGGTGTGCCGCGGGGGGCGTGCGAGGGGCGTGTTCGGCGGGCGTGTTCGGTGCACGCGCTTGACGGGCGTGCTCGCCGGGCGTGTTCGGTGGACGCGCTTGGCGGGCGTGTCCGGCGGGCGTGTGCGGCGGACGCACTTGGCGGGCGTGTGCGGCGGACATGTGCGGCGGACGCACTTGGCGGACACATGGGGCGGACATGTTCAGTGGGGGGCTTTCGGTGAGGGCGTACCGCCGTCGAAGGCGCCGGACATCGGTCTGCATACACTGGCCGGCCGAAAGACAGTTCGGCCGGTCCCGGCAGAGAGCAGAGACGACAGGTGACAGAAGCGATCCTCCTGGTCGGCGGCAAGGGCACCCGGCTGCGCCCCGTCACGGTGCACACGCCGAAGCCGATGATCAGGGCGGCGGGGGTACCGTTCCTCACCCACCAGTTGGCGCGGGCCAGGGCGGCGGGCGTCGAGCACATCGTGCTCGCCACGTCCTATCTCGCCCAGGTGTTCGAGCCGTACTTCGGGGACGGGGCGTCGCTGGGACTGCACATCGAGTACGTCACGGAGGAGGAGCCGCTCGGCACGGGCGGGGCGATCCGCAACGTGGCGTCGCGGCTGCACTCCGGCCCCGACGAACCGGTGCTCGTCTTCAACGGGGACATCCTGACGGGATTGGACATCAGCGCGCTGGTGCGGACGCACCGGACGACGGGGGCGGACGTGTCCCTGCATCTGACGCAGGTGACGGACCCGCGCGCGTACGGGCTGGTGCCCACGGACGAGACGGGGCGGGTGACGGCGTTCCTTGAGAAGCCGCAGACGCCGGAGGAGATCGTCACCGACCAGATCAACGCGGGGGCGTACGTCTTCCGCCGGTCGGTCATCGACACCATTCCGGTGGGGCGGCCGGTGTCGGTGGAGCGGGAGACCTTTCCCGACCTGCTGTCGGCGGGGGCGCACCTTCAGGGGATGGTCGACTCGACGTACTGGCTGGACCTGGGCACGCCGGCGGCGTTCGTGCGCGGCTCCGCGGACCTGGTGCTGGGGCGGGCGCCGTCTCCGGCGGTTCCCGGGCGGTGCGGTGACCGTCTCGTCCTGCCCACGGCGACGGTGGCGCCGGACGCGAAGCTGGCCGGCGGCACGGTGGTCGGTGAGGGGGCGTTCGTGGCGGAGGGGGCGCGGGTGTTCGGCAGCACGATCCTGCCGGGGGCGGTCATCGAGCCCGGTGCCGTCGTCACCGACTCGCTCATCGGTACGCGGGCGCGGGTCGGGCGGCGGTCGGTGCTCACCGGGACGGTCATCGGGGACGGTGCGGTCGTGGGGCCCGACAACGAGCTGCGGGAGGGGGCCAGGGTGTGGTGCGACGTCCGGATTCCGGGGGGTGCGGTGCGGTTCTCGTCCGATCAGTAGGGCGGGTGCCTGCGGCGGCCCGCGCGGGTGGGGTGCGTGGTGGCTGTAGCGCTGCCGGCCGGTGGGTGGGTCGGGGCCGCGCCGGGGGGTGTCCGTCCTCGGAACGGCGCGGAATCGGTTTCTTACCGACGTACCCGGGTTGACGCGCCAACCGCTGCGGGCGGACACCCCCCGGCACGTCCCCTTCCCGCCGTACGCGGGTGCGGGCAGCGCCCCACAGGGGTCCCCGTCTTGCCGTCGTGGGTGGGTGTCGCCTCGCGGGGGTCTGTCCCTTGCCGTCGTGGGTGGGTGTCGCCTCGCGGGGGTCTGTCCCTTGCCGTCGTGGGC
>NZ_JBHMCY010000075.1:15713-38975 GCF_042430725.1 Streptomyces cinereospinus
GTGGGTGTCGCCTCGCGGGGGTCTGTCCCTTGCCGCCGTGGGCGGGTGCGGGCAGTGCCTCGCGGGGGGTCTGTCCCTTGCCGCCGTGGGCCGGTGCCGCCTTTGGGGCGGTTCCTTGCCGCTGTGGGTGGGTGCGACCTCTGAGGGGGCCTTGTCGCCGTGGGTGGGTGCGGTGCCTCTGCGGGGGCGTCTTCCGGCGTATGCGGGTGCGGGCGGCAGACTCGTGGGCCCCGGGTGCTGGAGTGCTCGGCTGGTGTGTCAGAGCCGGCCGATGTCGCCCCGGGGCATGCGGGGTGCCCTTCTCGGGGGCACTCTGCCGCTCAGCAGGATCAGTCGTGCGGCGCGGTGCCGTTGGCCGGTGTAGGGCTCCAGCAGGGACAGCATCACGGAGTCGTCCGCGTCCCGGTCCCCGGCCAGTGCCCAGCCGACGATGCCCGGCAGGTGGAGGTCTCCCACGGTCACCTCGTCCGGTGCCCCGTGGCTGCGTTGGACGGTCTCGGCCGATGTCCACGGGCCGATGCCCGGGACGGCCTCCAGCCGCTTCCGCGCGGATCCCGGGTCCAGCTCCGTCGCCTGCTCCAGGCGCGCGGCGACCCGTACCGCCCGCAGGACGGTGGCCGCCCGCTTGTCGTCGACGCCGGCCCGGTGCCACTCCCAGGAGGGGATCAGCGCCCAGGTGCGCGGCGCCGGCGTCACGCACATCGGCACCGGCACCGGACCCGGCGCCGGTTCGCCGAACCTGCGGACGAGCAGACGCCAGGCCCGGTACGCCTCGTCGGCCGTGACCTTCTGTTCCAGGATCGACGGGATCAGGGACTCCAGCACCAGTCCCGTGCGGGTCAGCCGCAGGCCGGGCCGCCGGTGCCGGGTCAGGGCGACGACGCGGTGCCGGGGCGCGAAGAGGGCGGGGTCGTCGGAGGCCCCGAGGAGGTCGGGGAGCTGGTGCAGGAGCCAGTCCGCGCCGGGGCCCCAGGCCTCGCCGCGCACCTGTCCGCCGCGCGCCGACACCCGCAGCGTCCCCGGCCCCGCCGGGGTGCGGCAGGCCCGCCACACCGCGCCGTCCGGTGTCGCCCGGAACGTCGGGTCCCCGGGGCCCCGGCGCAGCGGGCCCAGGACCAGCCCCAGGTCCAGCGGCCCGGCCGGCACCAGGGCGCGCACCCGGCCCGCCGTCCGGCGCGGCAGGACGGCGTCCCCGCCGCGCACGGTCGTACGCGGGGGCCGGGGAGCGAAACGTCCTGCCACGGTGATCCCTGGGTCGGAGGGGCTGCCCTACGAGGGTAGGCGGCCGCGGGCCGTGGTCACCGCACCTCGATGAACGTCTCCGCGTCCCGCTCCGGGCGGGGGCGCGGTTCCTCCGCCGGGTGGCCGACCGCGACCGCCCCCATGGGGTCCCAGGAGGCGGGCAGCCGCAGCACCTCGCGCACCACGTCCCGGCAGAACATCGTGGACGACACCCACGCCGAGCCCAGCCGCTCCCCGGCCAGCGCCACCAGGAAGTTCTGCACGCCCGCCCCGGCGGCGACCACGAACATCTCCCGCTCGGCCGCGTCCCGCCGCGCGTCCCCGTAGGTGTGGGAGCCGTCCAGGACCAGGCACGGCACGACGAGGCAGGGCGCGTCGCGCAGGACGTCGCCGCGGCGGATCCGCCGGGCGATCGACTCCTCCGCCTTGCCGTCCCGCCGCAGGTCCGCGATCCACGCGTCGCGCATCGCGTCCAGCAGCGCGGTGCGCGTGCCGGGCGACTCCAGCAGGACGAAGCGCCACGGCGTCGTGTGGTGCGGCGCCGGTGCCGTCACGGCCGCGGCCACGGCCCGGCGTACCGCGCCGGGGTCCACGGGCTGATCCGTGAAGGACCGGACCGTGCGCCGCTGGGTCACCGCCTCGCGCACCGCCTCCGAGGTGCCCAGCCGGAACATGTCGTCCCGCGCGCCGCGCACCAGCGCCCGCGCTCCGTCCCCGTCCGTCCCGGCCACCGTGTGCGGCAGGCCGCGCACGACGGCGACCGGCAGCCCGGCCGCCTTGCCCTTGACCAGGTCGCCCGCGGCGGCGAGTTCGTCGGCGGTGGCGACGACGGTGGCGCTGAGCGGATTGCCGTACGCGTCCGTGCCGCCGCGCAGGTCGTCGAGCACCCGCACGCCGGCGGCGCCGATCGCCACGTCCGTGAGGCCCGAGCGCCAGGGCCGCCCGAAGGTGTCGGTGACGACGACGCCGACGTCGACGCCTAGGGCTTCCCGCAGGCCCGCACGGATGGTACGCGCCGAGGCGTCCGGGTCCGCGGGCAGCAGCAGGACCGTCCCGGCGGGTGTGTTGGAGGCGTCGACGCCCGCGGCCGCCATGACCAGGCCCTGGCGGTTCTCGACGATGCGCAGGGTGCCGCGCCGGGCCACCACCCGTACCGTCTCGGCGTCGATGGCTGCCTCCCGGTCGTCCGCCCGGACGATCCGGCCCTCCGCCTTGGAGACGATCTTCGAGGTGACCAGCAGGACGTCCCCGTCGGCCAGGCCCGGTTCGGCGGCGGCGATCAGCTTGGCGAGGTCGTCCCCGGGCGCCACCTCGGGCAGTCCGGGCACCGCCCAGACCCGGTAGCCGGTCATGCGGTCCGTACCTCTTCCGCGAGCGCCAGCGCCTCGCGTGCCATCTGCGCGGCCGCGTCCTCGTCGGTCATCAGCAGCGGTACGGCCCGGCAGCGGATGCCGGCCGCCTCGACGCGCTCCACCGCGCCCGCGTCGACGGTGTCGACGAGCCAGCCGTCGAGCAGCCCGGAGCCGTAGTGCTCGGCGACCGCCGCCGCCGTGGCCTCCACGCCGACCGCCGCGAGCACCTTGTCCGCCATCCCGCGCACCGGCGCGTCCCCGACGATGGGGGACAGGCCGACCACCGGCACCCCGGCGTCGGCGATCGCCTCGCGGATGCCGGGCACGGCGAGGATCGTGCCGACCGAGACGACCGGGTTGGACGGCGGGAAGAGGACGACGTCCGCCTGGGCGATCGCCTCCAGCACGCCGGGCGCCGGCTTGGCCTGCTCGGCGCCGACCGGCACGACCGCCTGGGCGGGCACCGAGGCCCGCAGCCGGACCCAGTACTCCTGGAAGTGGATCGCCCTGCGCTCGCCGTCGACCTCGACGGCCACATGGGTCTCGACCCGGTCGTCCGTCATCGGGATGAGGCGTACGCCGGGCTGCCAGCGGTCGCAGAGGGCTTCCGTGACCGCGCTGAGCGGGTATCCGGCGCTGATCATCTGCGTCCGGACGATGTGCGTGGCGAAGTCCCGGTCGCCCAGGCCGAACCACTCCGGCCCCACGCCGTACGCCGCGAGCTCCTCCTTCAGGTGGAAGGTCTCGTCGGTCCGCCCCCAGCCCTGCTCCTCGTTGATGCCGCCGCCGAGCGTGTACATCACCGTGTCGAGGTCCGGGCAGACCTTCAGCCCGAAGAGGTGGATGTCGTCACCGGTGTTGCCGATGACGGTGATGTCCGCGTCCGGCACGGCCCGCTTCAGGCCGCGCAGGAACCGGGCACCACCGATGCCGCCTGCCAGAACCACAATGCGCATGGGCCCAGTGTTGCAGGCGGGTACGACACCGTGGCACGCGGTTACGGGAGCCGGGCGAGGGCCGTGCACTGCGGGGTGTGCATCGGCATCTCGGTCAGGCCCGGGTAGTAGAGGTGCAGGCTCACCGCCGGTTCGAGGGCGTCGTTCACCACGTCGTGCGCGTAGCCCGGCGCGAACACGCGCTGCGCGCCCGGCCCCAGCGCGCGCGTGCCCCGCCGGGTCCGCTCGGTGAGGGTGCCGTCCAGGACGGTGAGGACACCGGAGGAGGGGCCGTGGTCGTGCAGGCCGCTGCCCTGGCCGGGCACCCAGGACAGCAGCCAGACCTCGTAGCCGGGGCCGGTGCGCAGCCGGTGGTACCAGCGGCTGGTGGCGTCGTAGCGGACGAGGTGCTCCCACTGGGAGCGGTCGGCGGCGATGGCGCGGGCCAGACCGGCGAACTCGGCGACGGTGGCCGGGTGCTCGCGCGGGGCCTGGAGCAGGTGCGGGACTTCGAGGATGTCGCCGGCGATCTGGAGGTCGCTGTCGCTGTTCATGGGGGTGCGGGGTTCCTCGGCAGAAGTGCGGGGGGCTGGGTGTCGCGTACCGTCCGCCCGGGTCGCGGGCGGCAGGGGCGCCCTGGTGCGGGCGGGGGGACGGCAGCCGAGTCGCGGTGGACTCGGAGGCAGCCGGAGCGCGTTCGGCTCAACAGCTGGAACAGCAACAACAGCTACGGCGAGCGTGGGCAGCACCGAGGGACCCGGCGGAGCGGGTCGAGGTGGGCGCCAAGTTCGCGAGCATGCCCACTAGGACAGCGGCTCACACCTCCACTGTCAACTCGGCGCCCGATATGTGGGACATGTTTCACCTCATCCGGTTCATCGATCAGGTGAAAGGTTTGCTCACCCCGTCACCGGGACACATGGCGCACAACCGGGCGTGCAAGCGCCGTGGTGATCCTGTGATCCGACGGTGATCCGGTTCGCTTCGGCGTGCGTGTCGGAACGAGATTGAGCCACTGGGCGTCCTTCTTCGTACAGGGTTCGTGTGGGGCCGGTGGCCTCCCGGGCTCCAGCGGTGTGTCAAGGTTTATGGCGATTTGAACACTTTCCGCATGGCCTTGGTTCCGCAGAGTGAATAAGGGGCCCAATAGCAGATCTCGGCTTGACTCGCCCGGAGCAGCACACTTGTAATTTCACTCGTGTCGTTCAGCCGGACGGTAACGGCTACATCACGGGGACGCGAAAGACAGACGAGGGGCGCACATGACCGAGCTGGTGCAGCAACTGCTGGTCGACGACGCGGACGAGGAACTCGGCTGGCAGGAGCGCGCGCTGTGCGCCCAGACCGACCCCGAGTCCTTCTTCCCCGAGAAGGGCGGCTCGACCCGCGAGGCCAAGAAGGTCTGTCTCGCCTGCGAGGTCCGCTCCGAATGCCTCGAATACGCCCTGGCCAACGACGAGAGATTCGGCATCTGGGGCGGTCTGTCCGAGCGGGAGCGGCGCCGCCTGAAGAAGGCGGCCGTCTGACCCGGCGGTACACGGCCTCTTCGCGCACACCGGGCGGACGGCCCGTCGCGGGTGGGCTGTCCACAGGCGGCGGGCCGCCGTCGCCCGCCCGTCGCCCGCCCGCCGCCCCCCTTCGGGGCGCTCCGCGCCGCCCGCCCGTCACCCGCCCGCCGCCCCTCGCCGAGGCGCTCCGCGCCGCCCCTTCCGGTTCTGCCGATAGTGTGGTCGCTCGTCCGAGACACCCCGCCGCCCGCACGCGGCACAGGTGTCCACCGCAGTCCACCGAACCGGGGCCCGTACCTCGATGTCCGTGCACAGCCACACGGCAGCCCAGCACGATGCCGCTGCCACACCCGAGTTTCCGCGTCATGTGGTGACCGCGGTCCTCGTCTCCCACGACGGCGCACGCTGGCTGCCCGACGCGCTCGCCGGGCTGCTCGGCCAGGAGCGGCCCGTCCAGTACGCCGTGGCCGCCGACACCGGCAGCGCCGACGACTCCGCCCAGCTCGTCACCGACGCGCTCGGCCCCGACCGTGTGCTGCACCTCGCCCGCCGCACCGGCTTCGGCCAGGCCGTCGAGGAGGCCGGCCGCACCGCGCCCGTCCTCACCCCGGAGGACCTGCCGTACCTGAGGCGGCCCAGCGGCTGGGACCCCGTCACGCGCACCTGGCGCGACGACGCCTACGACCTGCCCGAGCTGCCGCACGGAGAGCCGGTGCAGTGGCTGTGGCTGCTGCACGACGACTGCGCCCCGGAGCCCGGCGCGCTGGCCGAGCTGCTGCGGGTGGTGGAGAACGAACACGAACTGGGCCGCGACGACGTGGCGGCCGTCGGCCCCAAGCTGCGCGGCTGGTACGACCGCAGGCAGCTGCTCGAAGTCGGCGTCACCATCGCCGACTCCGGCCGCCGCTGGACCGGCCTGGACCGCCGCGAACAGGACCAGGGCCAGCACGACCACGTCCGGCCCGTGCTGTCGGTGTCCACCGCCGGCATGCTGATCCGGCGCGACGTCTTCGAACAGCTCGGCGGGTTTGACCGGCGGCTGCCGCTGATGCGCGACGACGTCGACCTGTGCTGGCGTGCCAACGCCGCCGGGTACCGCGTCCTCGTCGCCCCGGAGGCGGTCGTACGGCACGCCGAGGCGGCCTCCCGCGAGCGCCGCGCCGTCGACTGCGCGGGCCGCGCCACCGCCTCCCCGCACAAGGTCGACAAGGCCGGCGCCGTCTACACCCTCCTCGTCAACGCCCGTACGGCCGCGCTGCCCTGGGTGCTGCTGCGCATCGTCCTCGGCACGCTGCTGCGCACCGTCGCCTACCTCGTCGGCAAGGTGCCCGGGCAGGCGGTCGACGAGATCCGGGGCCTGCTCGGCGTGCTGCTGCGGCCCGAGCGGATCGTCGCGGGCCGCCGGCGGCGGGGCCGACCGGTGGCCGACAAGGGCGAGCTGCGGCCGCTGTTCCCGCCGCCCGGCGCGACCGTGCGGGCCACCGTCGAACAGGTGGCGGGCAGCGTCGTCGGCCGCTCCGACCAGGAGACCGCCACCGGTGCCGGACGGCACGGCGGCGCGGTCGAGTCCGGGCCCGGCGGCGACGACGCGGAGTTCCTGCAGATCGAGCAGTTCGCCCGCCTCAAGCGCATCGCCCGCAACCCCGGCCCGATGCTCTTCCTGGTGCTGCTGTCCGTCTCGCTGGTCGCCTGCCGCGAACTCCTGGGCGGCGGCTCCCTCGCGGGCGGCGCCCTGCTGCCCGCCCCCGCCGACTCCGGTGCGCTGTGGTCGCGTTACCTCGACTCCTGGCACCCGGTGGGCGCCGGCGGGGACGCGTCCGCGCCGCCGTACCTCGCGCTGGTGGCGATGCTGGCCTCGGTGCTGTTCGGCTCCACGGGCCTGGCGGTCACCGTCCTGCTGGTCTGCTCGGTGCCGCTGGCCGGCCTCACCGCGTACTTCGCCTCCCGCCCGCTCGTCGGGTCCCGGCTGCTGCGCGCCTGGGCCGCCGTCGGCTACGCCTTCCTGCCCGCCGTCACCGGCGCCCTCGCCGGCGGCCGGCTCGGCACCGCCGTCCTCGCCGTGCTGCTGCCGCTCCTCGCGCGCGCGGCCGTCGCCGCGAGCGGCCTGGCCAACGCCACGGGCGCCCGCGGCAGTTGGCGCGCCACCTGGGCGTACGCCCTGCTGCTGACGGTCACCACCGCGTTCACCCCGATCGTGTGGCCGCTCGCGCTGGTCCTCGGCGCCGGGCTGCTCGCCGTGCGCCGCGGCGAGATCACCGCCTACGGCCTGCGCTTCCTGACCCAGCTGGGCACCCCCCTGCTGATCCTCGCGCCCTGGTCGCTGTCCCTGCTGCCGTTCGGCTTCTTCCACGAGGCCGGCCTGGAGTACGGCGCCGCGGCAGCCTCCGCCCTGGACCTGCTCGGCGCCGGCCCCGGCGGGCCCGGCACGGTCAGCGGCCCGATGCTGATCGGCGTCGTGCTGGCCGCGCTGGCCGCCCTGCTGCGCCACGAGCGCCGGCGGGGCATCCTGACGGCCTGGGCGGTCGCCCTGGTGGGCCTCGTCTTCGCGGTGCTGTCCAACAGCTCCGCCTGGGCCGGCCCGGCGACCCTCGTCTACGGCGTCGGGCTCCTCGCGGCCGCCGCGACGGGCGCCGAGGGCGCACGCGCGCGCGTGGCCGAGCAGAGCTTCGGCTGGCGCCAGCCGGTCGCCGCGCTGATCGCCTTCGCCGCCGCCGCCGGTCCGCTGCTCATCGCCGCCGGCTGGATGCTCCGCGGCGCGGACGGCCCGGTGGAGCGGCGCGACCCGGTGCAGGTGCCCGCGTTCGTCGCCGAGGAGAGCGGCACCCGCGACCAGGCCCGCACCCTCGTCCTCGACAGCGACTCCACCGCCCGCGTCCGCTACACCCTGGTGCGCGGCTCCGGCGCCCGCCTCGGCGACGCCGAACTCGCCGCGGCCGACGGCGGCAACGCCGCGCTCGACAAGGTCGTGGCCAACCTCGTCGCCGGTTCCGGCGCCGACCAGGCCGACCAGCTCGGCGCCTTCGCCGTGCGCTACGTCCTCGTGCACAAGGGCGCGCCCCGCGAGGTCAGCCGCGTCCTGGACGCCACCCCCGGGCTGAGCCGGCTCAGCCAGCAGGACGGCGGTGCCCTGTGGCGGGTGGACCGCCAGGTCGCGCGCGCGGTGATCGTCCCCGCCTCCGGCGCGGGCGACCCGCAGCCGGTCGCCGCCGGACCCGTCGACATCCGCACCACCGTCCCCGGCGGCGCGGACGGCCGGATCCTGCGCCTGGCCGACACCGCGTCCGACGGCTGGACCGCCACCCTCGACGGCAGGCCGCTCCCCCGCACCACGGTCGACGGCTGGGCCCAGGGCTTCGAACTCCCCGCCTCCGGCGGCACCCTCGACGTCCGCTACGACGACCCGATCGGGCGCACCGCCTGGCTGTGGGCGCAGGGCCTGCTCGCCGTCGTCCTCGTCGTGCTCGCCCTGCCCGGGCGCCGCCGCGAGGTCGACGACGACCTCCCCGAGGAGCCCGCGATCCCCGCCCAGGCCGTCGAGGGGGAGGGCCGGCGCGCCCGCCGCCTGCGGGCCCAGGCCGAGGCCGAGGAGGCCGCCCGCGACGAGGAGCTCCCGCCGCCCGCCCCGGAGCAGCCCCCGGTGGCGGTCCCCCGGCAGCACGGCCGCGAGGAGTGGGAGACCGCGAGCCACGCGGGCGCCGAGTACGGCACGTACGGCGGCGAGCAGTACCAGGACGCCGGCCGGCCCTACCCCGCGGGCGGCTACGGGCAGCCGTACCAGGACGCCCCGTACCAGGCGGACCCCTACCAGGGCGGGCAGTACGACCCGTACGCGTACGGGGGTGCTCCGCAGCCGGGCGCGTACGAGCAGCCCTACGAGCCGTACCCGCAGGGCTACGACGCGACGTACGACCCGGCGCCGCAGCAACGCCCGCAGGGCAGCGGCAGTGAGCGCCCCGACGGGAGTCAGCAGTGAACCGCACCAGCCTGTCCCTGATCGCCGCCGTCGGCGCGCTCGCCGCCGTCACGGGCTTCGCCGCGCTGTCCGCCCCGGACGCGACCGGCACGGAACCCGCCGGGACGGCGGCCCGGCTGCCGGTGGAGCGCACCAGTCTCGCCTGCCCGGCGCCCAGCACGTCCGACCTCGCCGAGACGACGTACACGTCCTTCACGCCGGTCACCGAGGGCACGGGCGGCGAGGGGCAGGGCACGCTCGGGCCGGCCGGGGGCGGCAAGGCCCCGAAGCCCGTGCTGACGCCCGGGAAGCCCGGCTCGCCCGTCTCCGCGGAGACCTCCGGGGGAGACGCGCCCGCGCTGGCCGGCACGGCCGAGGGCAGCTTCGCGCCCGGGTGGACCGTGCAGGAGACCTCCGAGGTCGCGGCCGGTGCCGGCCGCGGGCTGCTCGGGGTCGCCTGCACCGCGCCGGACACCGAGTTCTGGTTCCCGGGGGCCAGCACGGCCGGCGGGCGCACCGACTACGTGCACCTGACCAACCCGGACGACGCCGCCGCCGTGGTCGACATCGAGCTGTACGGCGAGGACGGGGCACTGGAGTCCACGGTGGGGGAGGGCGTCCCGGTCGCCGCGCGGTCCAGTGAGCCGATCCTGCTGTCGACGCTGACCGACGCCGAGGAGACCGACCTGACGGTCCATGTGAACGTCCGCAGCGGGCGGGTCGGCGCCGCGGTGCAGGCGCTGGACGACGAGGTGGGCGGCGACTGGCTGGCGGCGGCCGCGGATCCGGCGGGGAGCCTGGTGGTGCCGGGCATCCCCAAGGACGCGACGGCGGTGCGCCTGGTCGCCTTCACCCCGGGGGACGCCGACGCGGACCTGAAGGTGCGGCTGGCGTCGCCGAACGGGCTGATCACGCCGGCCGGGGGCGAGACCCTGCACCTGAAGTCGGGCATGACCACCGCCGTCGACCTCGGGGACGTCACCCGGGGCGAGCCCGGGTCGCTGGTGCTGACGCCCACGGACCAGGGGGTGCCGGTGGTGGCCGCCGTGCAGGTGGTGCGCGGCGAGGGCGACTCCCGGGAGACGGCGTACATCCCCGCCGCGCGGGCGGTGGGCACGCGCGCCTCGTCGGCCGGCAACACCGACAAGGGCGTGACCCTGTCGCTGACCGCGCCCGGGAAGGCCGCGCAGGTCAAGGTCACGGCGTCGGCCGGCGCCGGGGGCGGTACGCCGGTGTCGAAGACGTACGCGGTCAGGGCGGGCACCACGCAGGACGTCGAGGTGCCGGTGCCGGGCGGCCTGAAGGGCACGTACGCGCTGACCGTGGAGCCGGTCTCGGGCGGCCCGGTCTACGCGTCGCGGACCCTCGCCGCGACCCAGGACGGCGTCCCGGCGTTCACCGTCCAGACCCTGCCCGACGACCGGGGCACCGTGGCCGTGCCGGAGGCGGAGCAGGATCTGTCGGTGCTGCAGCGGTAGCGCGCGGACGCGGGGCGGCGCGGGCGCCCCGTCGCGGCCGGACCGGGGCCGGCGGCGCGGGCCGCGGCGCCGGCTCAGTCCTCGTCGTAGCGCGGATCCACCGTCTCGGGCGTCAGCCCGAGCAGCTCGGCGACCTGCTCGACGACGATCTCGTGGACCAGGGCCGCCCGCTCGTCGCGGCCCTTGGTGCGGATCTCGACGGGACGCCGGTAGACGACCACCCGCGCGGGACGGCCCTCATGGGCCGGGACCGTGCCGCCGAGGGGGACCGCCTCGTCGTTCCACGTCCGTCCGGGCCCGTCCAGCCGCGGGACCTCCAGCACGAGGAAGTCGATGTCGGCGAGCTGCGGCCACCGCCGCTCCAGGCGCTCCACGGAGTCCTGCACCAGGTCCGCGAACGCCTCGGCACGGCTCATCGCGAGCGGGACCTGCGGGGGTGCGATCGGGCCGCGCATGCCCCGGCCGTGGCGATCACGTCGGCGGGGCCCGGGGGCTGCGGCGCGGGGCGATACTCGGTTGTCCATCACTGGTGAAGCGTAGTCCTCGCGCGTGCCGCGTGCCCGGCCTCCGCACGGCAACGCGGACCTTCGCCCGCCGCCGGGCCGCATGTCGCAGGATGACCATTCCAGCCAAGATTGGGCTCGATTCCGCATCGTTCCGGGACCGCCGATCGGGAGGCAAATGAAGGCGTTGGTGTGCGGGGTTGACCGGATTCGTGGTCGTACGGGATCCCGGACGGGCGTGTCCCCGCAGGTCAGCCGGGTGTGCCGGAAGGGGCGTGTGGGACGATTCACAGCACGACACGGGGGAGTGAGCTGGTGGAGAGTCGTCGCGGCCCGCTCAAGAGTGCGGTACCGTCCAACGTCGTGAGCCCTGTACGTCGCTGTTCGCGCACCGCTTGCGGCCGTCCCGCCGTAGCGACGCTGACGTACGTCTACGCCGACTCGACCGCCGTCCTCGGCCCGCTCGCCACCTACGCGGAACCCCACTGCTACGACCTGTGCGCCGAGCATTCCGAGCGCCTCACCGCCCCCCGCGGCTGGGAGGTCGTCCGGCTCCTCGACGGCTCGGCTCCGGCCCGCCCCAGCGGCGACGACCTGGAAGCGCTGGCCAACGCGGTGCGCGAGGCCGCCCGCCCCCAGGAGCGCGCGGCGCAGGCCGGCGGCGGCCGCGCGGCGGACCCGATGGAGGTCGCGCGCCGCGGCCATCTGCGGGTGCTTCGCTCCCCCGACAACTGAGCGCCCGGGTCCGGTTCCCCTCCGTTCGGTTCCCTTTCCCTGATCTGTCCGATCGTGGTCGGACAGGGTTCATCGGTGCTCGGCTGGATGCTGCCCCGACCTGAGCGTCGCGCCTGGAGGACCACTTCGGGTCCACACAGTGCGTTGTCGGCTCGGGCGGGTAGTTTGAGGGCACCGATAGGACTTCCAGGAGGGTTGGCCGTGGCTGCTGATCTGTCGCAGATCGTGAAGGCGTACGACGTCCGCGGGGTCGTCCCGGACCAGTGGGACGAGCCGCTGGCCGAACTCTTCGGGGCGGCCTTCGCCGAGGTGACCGGCGCCCGCGCGATCGTGATCGGGCACGACATGCGGCCGTCGTCCCCCGGCCTGTCGCGCGCCTTCGCGCGCGGGGCGGCGCTGCGCGGCGTCGACGTCACCGAGATCGGTCTGTGCTCCACCGACCAGCTGTACTACGCCTCGGGCGCGTTGGACCTGCCGGGCGCCATGTTCACCGCCTCGCACAACCCGGCCAAGTACAACGGCATCAAGATGTGCCGCGCGGGCGCCGCCCCGGTCGGCCAGGACACCGGCCTCGCCGAGATCCGCGAACTGGTCGAGCGGTGGAGCGAGTCGGGCGCCCCCGAGCCGGTGGCGCAGCGGGGCACGATCACCCAGCGCGAGACGTTGGAGGACTACGCGGCGCACCTGCGCTCCCTGGTCGACCTGACCTCCGTCCGCCCGCTGAAGGTCGTCGTCGACGCGGGCAACGGCATGGGCGGCCACACGGTCCCCACGGTCTTCGAGAGCCTGCCCCTGGACCTCGTGCCGATGTACTTCGAGCTGGACGGCACGTTCCCCAACCACGAGGCGAACCCGCTGGACCCGGCCAACATCGTGGACCTCCAGGAGCGCGTGCGCGCCGAGGGCGCCGACCTCGGCATCGCCTTCGACGGCGACGCCGACCGCTGCTTCGTCGTCGACGAGAACGGCGACCCGGTCTCGCCGTCCGCGATCACCGCCCTGGTCGCCGCGCGCGAGCTGGCCAAGCACGGCGGCGAGGGCGTGGTGATCCACAACCTGATCACCTCGTGGACGGTCCCGGAGGTCGTGGAGGAGAACGGCGGCACGCCGGTCCGCACCCGTGTCGGCCACTCCTTCATCAAGGCCGAGATGGCCCGCACCGGCGCCATCTTCGGCGGCGAGCACTCCGCGCACTACTACTTCCGCGACTTCTGGAACGCCGACACCGGCATGCTGGCCGCCCTGCACGTCCTGGCGGCCCTCGGCGGCCAGGACGGCCCGCTGTCCTCCCTGGTCGCCCAGTACGACCGCTACGCCGGCTCCGGCGAGATCAACTCCACCGTCGACGACCAGCAGGCCCGCCTCGCCGCGCTCAAGAAGGCGTACGAGGGCCGTGAGGGCGTCACCCTGGACGAACTCGACGGTCTCACCGTCACCGCCGGAGACTGGTGGTTCAACGTCCGCCCGTCCAACACGGAGCCGCTGCTGCGGCTGAACGCGGAGGCGCGGGACGAGGCGACGATGGCCACGGTCCGGGACGAGGCGCTGGCGATCATCCGGGGGTGAACGGTCCGGTGGCCGCCGGCCCGGGGGCGGTCCGGCGGCCATCTGTTCGGTGGTCCGGATACGGGCCGGCGGTCCGGGTGACCGTTGGTGGTCCGGGGGGCGGTCCGGTGGCCATCCGCTCGGTGGTCCGAGTACGGGCCGGTGGTCGGGTCGGCGGTCTCGGGACGGGCCGGTGGTCCGGATACGGGCCGGCGGTCCCGGGACGAGCCGGTGCTCCGGGGACGGGCCGGTGCTCCGGGAATGCCCCGGTGGTCCGGGGCAGGCGCGGTTCGCACCGCGATCCGGCCCCGCCGCCCGAACACCCGCGCACCCCGCCCCGGCGGCGGTACGCTGACCAGGCACATCCGCACCACCACCCGTACCGGCACCGGTACGCACACCGCCCCGAAGGGACGCCCCATGCCGCTCGAAGCCGGCCTTCTGGAGATCCTCGCCTGCCCGGCCTGTCACGCCCCCCTCGAGGAGCAGGACGCCGAGCTGATCTGCACCGGCCAGGACTGCGGCCTGGCGTACCCCGTCCGGGACGGCATCCCCGTCCTCCTCGTCGACGAGGCCCGCCGCCCGGCGTAACCGCCCGTCACCGTCCCGCGCGGCCCGCGCGGGACGGGACCCGCCGCCCGCACCACGACGACCCGGCGTTCGGAGGCTGTCGCCCATGCTCGACGAATCGCTGCTCGACTCCCCGGAGGGCCTCGCCGAGGCCGACCAGCGCGGACTGCTGCGCGGTGCCGCCGAGGCGGGTGCCCGCGTCCGCACCGCCGCCCGGCACGCCAACGAGGCCGGAGTCGGCGAGCTGAAACCCGACGGCCGCCCCCGCGCCGTCCTCATCGCGGGCCCCGGCGCCGCCGCCACCCACGCCGCCGACCTCCTCGGCACGCTGGCCGGCCCCGGCAGCCCGGTCACCCGCCTCGCCCCCACCGGCGTCGCCCCCGCCGCGGGCGCCCTGCGCTGGGAACTCCCCGGCTGGACCGGCTCGGTCGACCTGCTCCTGATCGCCACCCCGGACGGCACCGAACCCGGCCTGTCCCTCCTCGCCGAGCAGGCCTACCGCCGCGGCTGCACGGTCGCCGCCGTCGCCCCGGCCGGCACCCCGCTCGCCGACGCCGCCGCGGGCGTCCACGGCCTCTTCGTACCGATGGCCACCGCCCCGTACGAGCAGGACGAGCCCCTCGCCGCGTCCGCGCCCGGCGTGCTGTGGGCGCTGCTCACGCCCCTGCTGGCACTGCTGGACCGGGTCGGCCTGCTCGCCGCCGCGCCGGACGAGCTGGAGAAGGTCGCCGACCGTCTCGACCACATCGCCGAGCGGTGCGGGCCCGCCATCGCGACGTACAGCAACCCCGCCAAGACCCTGGCCGCCGAACTCGCCGACGCGCTCCCGGTGGTCTGGACGGAGGGCGTCTCGGCCGGTCCGGCGGGCCGCCGCTTCGCCGCCGGGCTCGCCGAGCTGTCCGGCCGGCCCGCCGTCGTGGCCGAACTCCCCGAGGCGCTCGCCGCGCACAGCGCCCTGCTCGCCGGGCCGCTCGCCGCCAGCGCCGACCCCGACGACTTCTTCCGCGACCGCGTCGAGGAGCCGCCCGCGCTGCACGCGCGCGTGGTGCTGCTCCGGGACCGCCCGATCGGCGGTCTCACCGCCGCCCCCGCCGCCCGTGACCTGGCCCTCAGCCACGACACGCCGATCAGCGAACTCGAACCGGAGGCCGGCGGCGAACTGGAGACCCTCGCCGAGCTGATCGCCATCACGGATTTCGCCGCCGTTTACCTGGCGCTCGCATCGAGGGCCTGATCTGGCCGAGGACGCCCCGACCGCCCGACCTCCGGATCCGACGAGAACCGGCGCCCGTACGCGGCAAGACCGAGGGCGTACGAAACGGCGTACGGACTCGTCCGCACGTCCTTCGCACAGATAACCGGCAGAGAGAACCTATGGACCGCCTCGACAACACCGTCCGCCCCTACGCCTGGGGTTCCACCACCGCCATCCCGCAGCTGCTCGGCGTCGAACCGACCGGCGAACCGCAGGCGGAGATGTGGATGGGCGCCCACCCGGGCGCACCCTCGCGCACCGGCCGGGGCACGCTCGTCGACGTCATCGCGGCCGACCCCGAGAAGGAGCTCGGCGCCGCCGCCGTGGCGAAGTTCGGCCCCGGCCTCCCCTTCCTGCTCAAGCTCCTCGCCGCGGGCGCCCCGCTCTCCCTCCAGGTCCACCCCGACCTGGAGCAGGCGCAGGCGGGCTACGCGGAGGAGGAGCGCCGGGGCGTCCCCGTGGACGCCCCGCACCGCAACTACAAGGACGCCAACCACAAGCCCGAACTGATCTGCGCGCTCACCGAGTTCGACGGCCTGTGCGGCTTCCGCGACCCGCGCGAGGCCGCCGGCCTGCTCGGCGGCCTCGGCGTCGACTCCCTCAAGCCGTACGCCGACCTGCTGCACGCCCACCCCGAGGACGCGGCGCTGCGCGAGGTCCTCACCGCCGTCCTCACCGCTGACCCCGACGAGATGGCCCGCACGGTCGCCGAGGCCACCGCCGCCTGCTCCCGCCTCGGCGGCGCCCACGCCCCGTACGCCGACCTCGCCCGCCACTACCCGGGCGATCCCGGCGTGATCGCCGCGATGCTGCTCAACCACGTCCGCCTGCAACCCGGCGAGGCCCTCTACCTCGGCGCCGGCATCCCGCACGCGTACCTCAACGGCCTCGGTGTCGAGATCATGGCCAACTCCGACAACGTCCTGCGCTGCGGCCTGACCCCCAAGCACGTCGACGTCCCCGAACTCCTGCGGATCGTCCGCTTCGAGCCGAGCGACCCCGGCGTACTGCGCCCGGAGGCGTCCGCGGACGGCGAGGAGGTCTACGAGACCCCCATCGACGAGTTCCGGCTCTCCCGGTACGTCCTCGCCGAGGGCGGCCCCCTGCGCGACCTCACCCGCGCGACCCCGCAGATCCTGCTCTGCACCGCGGGCTCGGTCCGCGCCGGCGAGCACCTGCTGGCACCCGGCGGATCCGTCTTCGTACCGGCCGGGGAAAAGGCCGAAGTGTCCGGTACGGGCACGCTCTTCCGGGCGACCGTGGTGGCCTGATCCACCGGGTGCGGTGACCTGGCGCGCCGCTGCCGGACTGGGCTGCAACAATGGCCCACCGGCAAAGGCCCGGCAAAGCCCGCGAGCGGGCGGAGCCCTGATGGACGGCGTACGAAGGGACAACGCGAACACATGAGCGCGTCAGGCGGCACCAAAGCGATCGTGGCGGCACTGCTCGCCAACCTCTCGATCGCGGCAGCGAAGTTCGTGGCGTTCCTCTTCAGCGGCTCGTCCTCGATGCTGGCCGAGTCGGTGCACTCGCTCGCCGACTCCGGCAACCAGGGCCTGCTGCTGCTCGGCGGCAAGAAGGCCCAGCGCGAGGCGACCCCGCAGCACCCGTTCGGCTACGGCCGCGAGCGCTACATCTACGCCTTCCTCGTCTCGATCGTCCTGTTCTCGGTCGGTGGCATGTTCGCCATCTACGAGGGCTACGAGAAGATCAGGCACCCGCACGAGATCGAGCACTGGTACTGGCCGGTGGGCGTGCTGGTCTTCGCGATCATCGCCGAGACCTTCTCCTTCCGGACGGCCATCAAGGAATCCAACGTCCTGCGCGGCCGCAAGTCCTGGAAGGAGTTCGTCCGCCACGCCAAGGCGCCCGAGCTGCCCGTCGTCCTCCTGGAGGACCTCGGCGCCCTCGTCGGCCTGATCCTCGCCCTCGGCGGCGTCGGCCTCGCCCTGCTCACCGGCGACGGCGTCTGGGACGGCATCGGCACCCTGTGCATCGGCGTCCTGCTCATCCTGATCGCGCTCGTCCTGGCAGCCGAGACCAAGTCGCTGCTGCTCGGTGAGGCCGCGGGCGTCGAAGAGGTGCAGAAGATCGAGGCCGCGATCGTCGCCGGCGACGACGTCACCCGCATCATCCACATGCGCACGCTGCACCTCGGCCCCGAGGAGCTGCTGGTCGCCGCCAAGATCGGCGTCCGGCACGAGGACACGGCCGGCGAGATCGCCGCCGCCATCGACGCCGCCGAGGCCCGCGTCCGCGAGGCCGTCCCGATCGCCCGCGTCATCTACCTGGAGCCGGACATCTACAGCGAGGCCGCGGCCGCCAAGGGCCCCGACCCCGAGGCCAGCCCGGGCGGCCCGACACCGCACGCCGGCAGCCACTGATCCGGACGACGGGGCCCCGCCGCTTCGAGGGAAGCGGCGGGGCCCCGTGCGTTCGGAGCGTGGTTGCACGGCAGGCGTGCCCGCGTACGGCGGAGGTGCCTGCGTGCGCGAGTGGTACTCCGTGCGGCGGAGGTGTCCGCGTACGCGCGAAGCGCTCCGTATGGCAGAGGTTCTCCGGCCACAGCCGGACATCCGTCGGCCGACGCCGCCTCCTCCCGGCTCCCAGCGCCGGCAGGACCGCGACCAGCACCAGCACCAGCACGAGCCCGAGCAGCAGGAGCAGGGCGAGCCGCACCGGCACGGTGCGGGCACCGGTCACCCGGCCTACGACGGCTGCGGCCGGGACCGTACCGCCCTGGTCGCCGGCGAAGGCCCGCGAGTCCCGCGAGTTCACCCGGTGATCCCCGAGCACGAACAGCCGCCCGTCCGGCATCCGCACGTCGTACTCCGCGGCCTTGGCCGCCCGCGCTCGTCACCGCCGCCCGCAGGGGGAGGACGGGCCGGAACCGTCACGTCGTTCTCCTCACACTTCGTCACACGGGAACGCCGTCCCCGACGCCCCGCACGTTCGACCGGATGTCCCGAAACCCCGCGTCCTGCAACACCCGCCCCACCGCACCAAGGCCGAGCCGACGGGCGAAAACGCACCTCGTACCCGTGTGCCGGCGTTCGTCTCCCCCTCACCGGTGCGCCACCGTCCCCGCCCCCGGCGCACCGTCGCCGACACCGACCGCCGCCGGGATCGACATGAATTGTTCGCCGGCGGACTGGGGGTGGCTGGGCCGCCCGGTGTAGCTTGGGACGGAGTCAGACGTCGCTGCTGATGGCGGTCGGGCGGTCCCCAGCGGACCGGCCGAGGGAGAGAGGGCCTCCGACGGACTGCGCTGCGCGGACACGGGCATGCCTGTGTGCTCTTCGGGCACCCCTGCACGTCGGTGCCCGCCGCCGCGCAGATCAGCCGTACCCACCTCGACCCAACCACCGAGGAGCAGCCCGTAATGACCACTGTCGACAGCCGACAGGACTTCAAGGTCGCCGACCTCTCCCTGGCCGAGTTCGGCCGCAAGGAGATCACCCTCGCCGAGCACGAGATGCCGGGCCTGATGGCGATCCGCGAGGAGTACGCCGAGGCGCAGCCCCTCAAGGGCGCCCGGATCACCGGCTCCCTGCACATGACCGTGCAGACCGCCGTGCTCATCGAGACCCTGGTCGCCCTGGGCGCGCAGGTCCGCTGGGCGTCCTGCAACATCTTCTCCACCCAGGACCACGCGGCCGCCGCCATCGCCGTCGGCCCGAACGGCACGCCCGACGACCCGCAGGGCATCCCGGTCTTCGCCTGGAAGGGCGAGACCCTGGAGGAGTACTGGTGGTGCACGGAGCAGGCGCTGACCTGGCCGGGCACCCCCACCGGCGGCCCGAACATGATCCTGGACGACGGCGGCGACGCCACCCTCCTCGTCCACAAGGGCGTCGAGTACGAGAAGGACGGCAAGGTCCCCTCGCCCGACACCGCCGAGTCCGACGAGCACCGCGTCATCCTCGAACTGCTGACCCGCACGGTCGCCGAGAGCCCGCAGAAGTGGACCCAGCTGGCCTCCGAGATCCGCGGTGTGACCGAGGAGACCACGACGGGTGTGCACCGCCTGTACGAGATGCAGCGTGAGGGCACCCTCCTGTTCCCGGCGATCAACGTCAACGACGCGGTCACCAAGTCGAAGTTCGACAACAAGTACGGCTGCCGCCACTCGCTGATCGACGGCATCAACCGCGCCACCGACACCCTGATCGGCGGCAAGACCGCGGTCGTGTGCGGTTACGGCGACGTGGGCAAGGGCTGCGCGGAGTCCCTGCGCGGCCAGGGCGCACGCGTGATCGTCACCGAGATCGACCCGATCTGCGCCCTGCAGGCGGCGATGGACGGCTACCAGGTCACGACCCTGGACGAGGTCGTCGAGACGGCCGACATCTTCATCACCACGACCGGCAACAAGGACATCATCATGGCCGGTGACATGGCCAAGATGAAGCACCAGGCGATCGTCGGCAACATCGGCCACTTCGACAACGAGATCGACATGGCCGGCCTCGCCAAGGTCCCCGGCATCGTCAAGGACGAGGTCAAGCCGCAGGTCCACACGTGGACCTTCCCGGACGGCAAGAAGATCATCGTGCTGTCCGAGGGCCGCCTGCTGAACCTGGGCAACGCCACCGGTCACCCGTCGTTCGTGATGTCCAACTCCTTCGCGGACCAGACCCTGGCCCAGATCGAGCTGTTCACCAAGCCCGACGCGTACCCGACCGACGTGTACGTGCTGCCCAAGCACCTGGACGAGAAGGTCGCCCGTCTCCACCTGGACGCGCTCGGCGTGAAGCTGACCACGCTCCGCCCCGAGCAGGCCGAGTACATCGGCGTCAAGGTCGAGGGTCCCTTCAAGCCGGACCACTACCGCTACTGAGCCCGCACCCGACCCGCTGAGCCGCACGCCCGTGCACTGACGCGCGGCTCAGCGGCCGGTCCTCCGAAGCAGGCCCCCGCACCCCCGTGCCGGGGGCCTGCCTCATTGGCCGCAGCGGCCGAACCAGGCTGTCACCGACCGGACCAGGCCAGCTCTCAGGAACTGCATCAGACCAGCTCTCAGGCCCGAGCCAGCTGTCACCCGCCGGTCGCGGCGAACCGGACCAGCCCGTCACACCCCAGGACCCTCATGCCCCGCGGCCGCTATGCGCTCCACGATCCGCACGATCACACCCCCCTCGCAGAAGAACACTTCCACTGCGCCCCCGGTCCCTCCGGCTGGCGCTACGTCTCGCAGCTGACCACCCCCTCGGGCGATCACCGCGGCTCCGTCGACCTCGCCCTCGACGAACTCGGCCGCCCCATCCGCCTCGAACTCCACGCCGCGGGCTGGCAGGTGCGCGGCGCCGCCCTCGACGGCGTCACCTGGGTCCGTACCGACCCCACCGGCACCGATGCCACGGAAGGCAACGTGCGCGCCCACGCCTTCACCGGCACCTCCCCCGCGTTCCTCGTCGCCACCACTCGTCTGCTGCGCCTCACCCCTTCCGCCTCCGCGACACGCGTCCGCCTCGTCGCCTTCACGGACCCGGTCCTCGCCCCGCGCACCGTGGACCAGTCCTGGGCTCTGCGGAAAAGAGAAGCACACGGCACTGACAACGGCCCCCTGACCGTGGACGAATACCAGGTCACAGCCCTGGACACGGGCGAGCAGCACCTCGTGCACATCGCCGGCGACGTGGTGCTCGCGGCGCCCGGCATCGAGCTGGAGGACCTGGACTCGCCGCCGTCCGTCCTTCCGTGAACGAGGGCTCCGACGGCCGGAGAAGATGGGGGGGCAGGGAAAAACGTCGACGGTCGGCGCGGACTCGACGCGCTCAGGCGGGCGGCACGAACCCGGTCGGGGGACGACTCGTCTCCGTGCCGGTCGGCTGCTCGTCCCGTCGAGCCCCGGACGCCGGCGCCTGCGCCGGACCTTCGGCCGCCTCCGCCGGCCGCGCTGCTCCCGGTTCCGGCTGCGCCACGGCAGAGAAGTACCCGACAGGCGGCGCAGGCGTAGGAGCAGTCGTACGGGCAGTCGTAGGAGAGGGGTACGCGCCGGCGCCGTTCGCGTGGGCACGCCGGATCTCGCGCGCCTGCCGCTCCTGCACCACCGCCGCCAGATAGACGCCCGCCGGTATCCCCTGCGGCACCGGCGCCCCCGTGCGCTCCGCGAGATCGGCGGCGAGCCGCTCCGCCATGGCCCCGCCCACCTGGGGGTCCAGCTGCCGCATACGGGTCAGGTACTGGCGTACCGCCAGCCACAGAGTGTCCGGAACCGCCGACAGATCAAGGCCCGAGAAACGCCCGGCCAGCCAGGGCGGTGGCGGGGGAGCGATGCGCGCGTGGGCGGCGGGCACCCGCTCCCTCACCACCAGCGTCCCCGCGAACACATCCCCGAGCCGGCGCCCCCGCTCCGACACGAGCGAGGCGATGCAGGCGATGACCCCGAGCGTCAGCAGGAGCTCGATCACACCGATCGCGCCGCGCACCAGCGCGTGCCGGAACCGGATCGGCCCGCCGTCGTCGCGCACCACCCGCAGCCCGAGGGCCATCTTCCCCAGCGACCGTCCATGACTGAGCGTCTCCACGGCGATCGGCGCGCCCACCAGAACCAGCAGGAACGTGGCGATGGAGACCGCGACCTGAGCGGCTTCGTCCAGGGAGGCCGTGGAGATCACCAGGAACACGGTCACGATCGTGTACGCGGCGAAGGCCACGACCAGGTCGAGCAGAACGGCCAGCGCCCTGCTGGGCAGCCTGGCAGGGCGCAACTCCAGGGCCACCGCCTCGCCCGTCACCAGCTCACTCACGCCCGTCGTCCTTCCCCTGGACCGCCCCGAGAAAGGCCAGTCTGCCAAGCTGAGGGCACCGAGCATCCCAGTAGGACAAGCTGATACTCACGACGGGCCCGCCGACGAGTAGCCGAGGAGCACGCGAACCGATGGACCTCGACGTCTTCGTCTCCGCCCACCGAGCGGAATGGGACCGCCTGGAGGAGCTGCTGAGGCGCCGGCGCCGACTCACGGGCGCCGAGACCGACGAACTCGTGGCGCTGTACCAGCGCACCGCCACCCATCTTTCCCTCATCCAGTCCAGCGCGCCCGACCCACAGCTGACCGGTCGCCTCAGCCAACTCGTGGCACGCGCGCGTAGTGCGGTCACCGGCACCCGACGCGCCTCATGGCGCGACGCCACGCGCTTCCTCGCTCACGGCTTCCCCGCCGCCGTCTACCGATCGCGCCATTGGTGGGTTCCCACCGCGCTGCTGTCGACCCTCGTCGCGGCGCTCCTCGGCTGGTGGATCGGTACGCACCCGGAGGTCCGGGCCACCATCGCGGCCCCCAGCGAGCTGCGCGAGCTGACCCGCCCCGGTGGCCAGTACGAGAGCTACTACTCCTCCCATCCCGCGGCATCCTTCGCGGCCCAGGTCTGGACGAACAATGCCCAGGCCGCGGCCATGTGCCTGGTCTTCGGGATCTTCCTGGGACTCCCCGTCCTCTGGATCCTCTTGCAGAACATGCTCAACCTGGGCATCGGCTTCGGCCTCATGTCCTCCGCGGGCCGGCTCGACACCTTCCTCGGCCTCGTCCTCCCGCACGGGCTGCTGGAACTGACGGCCGTCTTCGTAGCCGCCGGCACGGGACTGCGCCTCGGCTGGACCGTGATCGATCCAGGACCACGCACGCGCCGGGAGGCCCTCGCCGAGGAGGGACGCGCCGCCGTCGGCATGGCGATCGGACTGGCCCTGGTCCTCTTCGTCGCCGGCGCCATCGAAGGCTTCGTCACCCCGTCGGGCCTGCCCACCTGGGCCCGCGTCGGCATCGGCGTCGCCGTCGAGCTCGCCTTCCTCGCGTACGTCTATGTGCTCGGACGGCGTGCTGCCGAGGGGGGCGAAACGGGTGACGTGGGCGCCGCCGAGCGAAGCGCCACGGTGCCCACGGCCGCCTGATGTGCGCACGGGCCCACAGGACTGCTAGTCTCCTCTTCGCCCCGCAGGAGCTGTTGACACGGCGCTTGCAGGGAGGTAGATTCAAACAGTTGCCTGGACTGGAGCTCATCCGGTCGGCACCTTGAGAACCTACAGCTTCCCCGGACCGCCGCTTTCGACGGTTCCACGGAAGCTCCACCGATGAATCGGAATGAATGGCCGGTCAGACCGGCGTGAAACTTCTGATAAAGTCGGAACCGCTGGAAAGGGAAACGCGAGAGCGGGATCCTGGAAAGCACCGAGGAAATCGGATCGAG
>NZ_JBHMCY010000076.1:0-37893 GCF_042430725.1 Streptomyces cinereospinus
GCGATCGGGGTCGGTGCAGTGGTAGCCCAGGGCTCCGGCCATCGACGCGCGCTTCCAGTTCAGGCGGTGCCGCAGGAGCGGAGTCCGCCCTCGGGGCGAGTAGGTGCGGCGGATCTGAGGGAGCAGGGAGACGCCTGATTCGTCGAGGAAGACGATCCAGGCACGTGTGTTCACGGCCCCTTTTTGATGCGCGGCCACTCGTGCGCGATCCAGCGGGCGATCTCCGACTCGTCCCGCTCGACCGCCCGCCGCTCGGGCCGTTGCAGGCTCCATCCGAGCCGACCGGTCAGCAGCCGCCACACCGACGCCCTCGACAACACCACCCCCGTTGCCCGGGTGACGACCGCGCCGACTCGTTCCAGGGTCCACAGGTCGGCCTCGAAACCATGAGCCTGGGCACCTTGCTCCAACGCGGCCCGGATCATCTCGACCTGGGTGTCGTCCAGCTTGGGCGGGCGTCCAGTGGCTGCCCGTCTTCGCAGGCCCGAAGCACCGTCTTGCTCCCACACCCGCCGCCAACGCCGCACACTCTCGGCACACACCCCCACCGCCCTCGCGATCTCCGCATTCGAGACGCCGCCCTCGAACAGCTCGACTGCCCGAACGCGACGCGCCTCCGCCAACTGAGGCCGCGACAAAGGAGGAAGGGAGGAGCCGGCAACCGAAGGGGAAGGTTGATATGCCACCCCAACAGCCTCCCACCCACACGGCCACCACACCCACTGAACTTACGAAAAGATCAGTAGGACGCAAGAGGTCCCACCGGAACCCTTTCGGTGGGACCTCTTGAGCATCGTGACGGCAACGGTTGACGGACGTCAGCGGACGAGGGCTGCGCAGAGCGGCGAGTCGTCGCCGTCGTCGGGCTGACTTGCTGTCGCGGCGGGAGTGCGGAGGGCGCTACTGAGGAGGTCAATGGCGTCGCGCTGGAGGCGGAGCCGGACGTGGGCGTAGACGGTGTAGGTGACGCCGATGTGGGTGCCCCAACAGCTCCTTGATCATCACGAGTTCCACCCCCTGCTCCAAGAGGAGCGTCGCCGCCGAGTGTCGGAGGTCGTGGAACCGGATGCACCGGAGCCTGGCCTGGCGGAGCAGGGTGTTGAAGTGCCGGGTGAGGGTTGCCCCTTCGATCGGGGCGCCGTCGGGGCGGATGAACACGTAGCCGTTGTCCTTCCAGCCCGTCCCTGCTGCCTCGCGTTCCTTCAGCTGTCGGTCGCGGTGCTGTTCGAGGGAGCGCAGGCACGGTGTCGGCAGGGTGACGCGTCGTTCGGAGCTCACGGCTTCGGCAAGCGCCGGCGGTTCGATTCGAGCAGGCGGAGATGATCCGCGAGATCGCCGGCGTCATCGACGCCGCTCGACGTGACAGGGCGGCCGGCATTCCGCCCGCCGGCCACGGCCGCTCACGGCTGTTTCTCGACGTCCTGCACCGAGGTCGGTCCCAACTGCTTGGCGCTGGCGTACTCCGGCATCGTCATGGGCTGGTCGAACAAGAAGAACGACTGGTTCGTGCCGACCGTGAACTCCATGTACGCGCCCGTCGTGGCGTCGAAACCGTAGTAGGCGTTGCAGGTGGAACCCGACGTGTACGTGCCGTCCATGCCGGGCTGCGCGAGGACGGCGACGCCGTTGGAGGAGGACTCCACCTTCTCCGTCGGAGTGAGCATCTTGCAGCGCGGTACCGGCAGGCCCTTCATGATGAAGTACCCGTACTCGCCGTTGGCGTTCTGGATGTACACGTACGAGAGTTTGCCGCGCTTCCCCCACGTCTTGATCCACTGGTTGATCGCTTCACGGGTCGGCGAGTACTCCATGCGGCCCGCCGGCTGCTGGGCCACGAGGTGGTCGTAGTTCTCCTGTTTGGCTTTGTTCTCCTTGTCCTGGCTGGAGTCGGTGCAGGACGTCAGGGCGAGGCCCACAACGAGCGTGACGACGGTGGCCAGGGCCATGCGTGTGGCCTTCTTCATGCGATGCTGCCCTCGTTCCCGGGATGAGATGGAGATCAGTTGGCGCACGTCGTGCGCTCGGCGCCGGCGTCCAGCCGGTACGGCAGGTCCTTGTCACGGAAGGGTGCGCGGTGCTCCTGGGCGGCCTTCGAGTTGTAGGCGTTGACCGACTGGGTCCGCGTGGCCTTCAGAGCGGTGATCGACTGGTCGATCTGCGCCGTGCGAGTCCCCGAAGCGGCCCTCCGCTCCTCTTGGAGCGCCTGGATCGTCCCTTCGGCGTTCTGCACGGCCTCGCACAGATCAAAGAACTCCTCGTACGTGGTCTGGCGGAACTCGCCCGAGCCGACGGTGTTCTCGCGCTTGTCCGCCTCACCGCGGAACGGGGCGGTGATCCACTGCGCACCGCCGAAGACGAACACCCCGATGACGTACAGCGCCGCCAGGCCGACGACCCCGCCGACGGCCCAAACGCCCCACCGTGCCCTCTCGCGCACCTGCCCCATGGCCATCCCCCTCACAGGCGGTCCGTGGCGTGGACCACCTTCGCGAAGGAAGACACGGCGCCCGCTGAAACGGTTCCGCCGGTGTGAGTGCCAGAGGAAAGGGTCACCGGCTCGGTCGAGCTACTCCCGGCACACAGTCCGAGGAAGTCTGTCTGACGCGAGTCGTCCGCCCGGTCGGTCCGTGTCGGTGTCGCGCGGTGCAGGACCGGGTGAGGGCGGCCGGCCTCGCGGCACCACCAGCGGCGCTTGTGCCAGCGGAACTCCCATCCGCTCTCGCCGTACGGGAGATCGCGTGGCCGGGTCACCGCCGAGCCCGTCACCCGGGTGGCGAACACCCCGCAGGCCGGGCGGGCTCTGGCGGTCTCGTCGGCCGTGACCAGGGGAACTCGGCGCCTTCCGCCGGCCGGCCGCTCAACCCGCGCGACGGACACCCCGTCGAGCTCGGGCAGCAACGTCGTATCGGTGACCGAGCCCGTGGCTCCTGCGTGATCGTTCTGCGCGGGAACAGAGATGATCACGCACGCCCACGGGCATCCCGCGTCCGGGGCCGTGCCGAATGCCTCATGAGGATCGGCCGGGTGTGGTTCGCTGCTGGGGTGACTCAGGACTTGGAGATCGTCGCATGCGAATCCGCCGAGGCATTCCAGGCATGGCTCGGCGAGCACCACGCCGTCTCGCCCGGCATCTGGCTCAAGCTTCGCAAGAAGGGCCCCGGAATCGCCGCGCTGGACTACACCCAGGCGCTCGACGCGGCACTCCGCTACGGCTGGATCGACGGCCAGAAGGCCAAGTTCGACGACCAGTGGTGGCTCCAGCGGTTCACCCCGCGCAAGCCGCGCAGCAAGTGGTCCAAGGCCAACCGGGACAAGGCGGCCGCCCTGATCGAGCAGGGCCGGATGCGTCCGGCGGGACAGGCCGAGGTCGACCGCGCCAAGGCAGACGGCCGCTGGGTGGCGGCCTACGACGGCGCGAAGACCGCCGCGGTGCCGGACGACCTCACGGCGGCCCTGACCGCCGACCCGGCCGCGGCGAAGTTCTTCGAGACACTGGACCGGCAGACCCGCTACGCGATCCTGTACCGGATCCAAGACGCCAAGAAGGCCGAGACCCGGGCACGCCGCATCGAAACGTACGTAGGGATGCTGGCGAAGGGCGAGAAGCCGCACCCGTAGTCACCGACAGGGACCGTGGCCGTGTGCTGCCCCGGACTCCCGGCGCGTCTGCGGCCTCCGGCGGCAGCCACCAACTGCCGTTGCTGAGCGGAACGAAACGTCAGAGACCGTGAGCAGGCGCACCGCTCACGATCGAAGACCCGCTTTTCCGGATGCGACATGGGGGAGGCCGGCAGCGCCTCCCTTGATCTGGCCCGGGTCAGAGGCTTTCTCCCCGATGTGACTCACGGCTCGAAGAGCAACACGTGCCACACCGTCTCCTGGGGCGAGGTCCAGACTGGCGGCCAGTTCCCCTTCACCTACCTGAGTGCGCACTACTCACCGTCAACAGCGTCGTCACCCGCTACTGACCACTGGCGGGCCGGTCGCGGCCTCCGGCCCGTCCGGGGGCCGCGCACCACCGTGAAAGTGAACAGAAGGCCAGAATGCCCATCCATGTCTCACGCTGTTCTTTCGGGTACCGCCGCCGGGAGTTCGTCCTGGAAGACCTGACCCTCCGACTTCCCTCGGGATGTTCGGTGCTCCTCGGGCCCAACGGCGCAGGCAAATCGACCTTGCTGGCGCTGCTCGCATCAGCGCTCAGGCCCAGCGCCGGCAGCGTCACACTCGGCGATCTCGACACCCGAAGGCGCAGGGACGTGCAGGACTACCGCAGGATCGTCGGCTGGCTGCCGCAGCAAGTGAGACCGGTTCCCGGCTTGCGGGTCCGAGAACAGACCTCCTACGCCGGCTGGCTGAAGGGACTGTCACGACAGGAGGCGTGGGAGCGTTCTCGGAATGCGCTTCAGCAGGTCGGGCTCGAGGAGCTGGCTGATCGACCCACCGCGCACCTGTCGGGAGGCCAGCTGCGGCGGCTCGGCATCGCCCAGACACTGGTGCACTCGGCACAGGTGGTGCTGATGGACGAGCCGACCGCCGGACTGGACCCGGCCCAGCGACGAGTATTCCGCTGCCTACTCGACAGCCTCAGGGACCAGACGACTTTCGTGGTGTCCACACACCAGACGGAGGATCTCGCCGAAAGCTACGACTCGGTGATCCTCCTCGACCGAGGGCGGATCCGTTTCCAGGGCCCCATCAGGTCCTTCCTGGATCTCGCGCCGCGCCAGGTGGCTCAGGAGCGGCGGGCCGAAGCGGTGTATGCCGACCTCGTCGCGGGAGAGGTGTGACCGTGCCCTGGCACATCGTGCTACGAGTGTCCATCGCTCCGCGTATCGGTGTCCTGCTGGTCCTGTGGCTGCTCGCATACAGCGGTAACGTCACGGAACTGGTCACCGACGGGTACTGGGAGTCGGTCACCGCACAAAGCACCTTCCTGCTCCTCTGGACGGCGCCGGCGGTTGCTGCTTGCGGGGCCTGGGAGGGGCTGCGTGTCCGGCAGTCCCGGATCCTGTGCGGGGCGCCGGTGCGGTCCTTCACGACGGTGTCCCTTGCCGCCCTGACGCCGACGCTCGTCCTGGGGGCCCTGGCCGTGGCGCTGGCCCTCGCTCTGCTCGTGCCGCAGGCTGCTGGCCGTCCCGGCCTCACCCTGCCGGCGGTGCTGGGGCTGGAACTCCTGGTCGTCGTGGCGCACGCCGCGGCCGGTTACGCCGTCGGTCTCACGCTGCCCAGGCTGTTGGCCGTGCCGGTGGCGCTGGTGGGCAGCTTCGTATGGATGGCCTATCCCGCCTCGATGAACGTCTTCTGGGTCCGGCAGCTGAACGGCACGAACCTGGCCGAGTGCTGCTCGCTTGACCAGGTGACGGCACCGCGCAGCATCCTGGCGCCGGCGTTGGTGGCGATCGGCATGATCGTCGCTGCCCGGCTGACCGCGCCCCGGCGATGGTTACGACGGGTCATGGCCCCGGCCGTTCTGGCCATTGCGGTGGCACTGGCCGCATGGATCGTCCGCCCGCTGGGATACAGTGCCGTTGAACCCCGCCCCACCGAACTGCGCACCTGCACCGACACACGCCCGCGCGTCTGTCTCTGGCCCGAACAGCAGCACGCCGCCGCCGACGTCACGGCATGGGCGACCGATGCCCACGCCCGTTTGGCCGCCGCCGGTGTCACCACCCGGTCCGAGCTGTCGCTCAGATCGCTCAGTCCGAACCGAGACGAGGTGCGCTCCCTCATCGCGCTGAGCGCCATTCCTCAGAGCGTACCGGCTTGCGCGCAGCATGGTCAGTGGCCTGGGAACCTCGCGTTCGGACCGCTGAGTGCCTGGCTCACTCTCACCGCCGGTACGGACCCCGGCGAAGTCGCCGCCCGCTACGTACCCGAAGAGGCCGCCACTGCCACCAAGGTCCTGGAGCGTCCTCGGCAGGCTCAGCTCGCCTGGTTCCGGTACAACGAGAGGACTCTCACACGCTGCGACCGGCAACCCATTCTCGACCCGGCTCGCTTCTGAGCCTCGGCCCGTGAGCGAAGAGGAACGGAGAGAAACCGATCCATGGACTGGTGGCTTCGGGTACGCAGGGTACCGGCGGTCGGCGTCGGTCTGGCCGTATGCCTGGCATTTGGCGCCCTCGCCGACTCCATCCAGGTGCCCGTGCCGGTGGTAGTGGGTGGCCTCTCCTTCCCTCTTCCTCTGCCGTTTTTGCTGCCACTGGTACCGGTATGCCTCATTTTGTACGGCCAGGCACGCGGAGACGCCGCCGTCGAGCGAACCGCAGTTCGGGCCATGAGGCTGTGGGACGCCGGTTTCATGGCCCTCTGCGCGGCGCTGGTCCTGGCCGGAGGCCAACTCATATCTGTGATGACGAATCAGGTGCTGGCCGTGGGCATGGCCCGGAATTTTCTCGGCTACCTCGGAGTGGCCCTGCTGCTCCGGCCGCTCGCGGGCCCTCACGTCACCACGGCGGCCGTAGCTCTTTTCCCGATTGCCTGTGCCGGATTCGGTGTCCACGGCGGCACACCTTCAAGATGGGCGTGGCCGCTGCACGAGGTCGGCTCGGTCGCGGGATTCGCGCAGGCAGCTGTCCTTGGCGCCGTGGGGCTGGTCGTAGCCGCTGTGCCACATGCAGACTTCCGGCGCCTTCGGGCGGCACATCCTGAAGCCTGACGTGCCCTCTCTCCGGCCGCCGACGGGTACAGCCACCCGGCCGAAGCACTGCACTTTCAGGCCCGAGTACGAGCTTCGGATTGTCGCCGAGTACGGCGCAGTCCCCAGGGGTGAGAAGGCCGCCGTGCTGCGGCGCGAGCGACTGTACGACTCGCACTTCGAGGAGTGACAGGCCACCTCGCGAACGTGACGCGGCTGGCACGGTCTCGCCCGTTTGCGACCCGGCCGACGGGCCGTCAGTGTGCCCGGTAGCTGCGGTCGGTGGACCTGCTCGTCCAGCTGGGCGAGCTCGCGCTCGTGGTCGACGGTGATGGTGCCGCAGGAGTCGCCGCCGAGCTGCGAGCCGGGGAGACATGCGCCAACCCCTCGGCGTCAACCTCGCGGTCGGCCCGGCGCAGTTCGTCGACGGCCGGGCCGATGTACTCGGCGCGCCGGCAGATCACTGCGTTGGCCACCACGGTCAGGCACCACGCCTGCTCGGTGCGCTGCTCGGGCCGGCGGCGGGCGACCTTGCCCTCGCGGGCGCAGCGGAGCTGGTGCTGTAGGGAGTGGAGGGACTCGCCCTTGTTCACCTGCCGGGCGATCCCGCGGTGGCAGGACTCGTCCGACAGGTACTTCGCCGCGTGGATCGTGCGCCTGATCGCTGGGTACTCACTGAGCGCGGCGGGGACCGCATGCCGCCGGGAGGAGGGGGGAGGCCTTGCCGGCGACCGGGGAAGCGGTGGCGAACCCGTACTTCAGCGATTTCGCAAGACCTGTGGCACGGCACGAGCCGGACCGGCGACATACCGCCGGCGTTGCAGGACGGCCGCACCGAATCGGAACGCGACCGTCAGCGACGCGTGGCCGCCGCCGACCGCGGCTGGGTTCTGGTCCGGGGCGGCGGTGACCGGCCCGGGGCGGACGGGCGACCGCCACCGCGTACTGCCGGGCGGCGGACGGAGGGGAGGACCAGTCTGAAGACGCAGCCGCCGCCGGGGTGGGCGTCGAGTTCGAGGCGGCCGTCGTGTCCCTGGGCGATGGCGTCGGCGATGGCCAGGCCCAGTCCCGCGCCCCCCTTGTCGCGGGAGCGGGACGGGTCCAGGCGGTAGAAGCGCTCGAAGACCTTGCCCGCTCTGTCGGGAGCGATGCCGGGGCCGTCGTCCGCCACCTCCACTACGCAGACCGGTGTGCCGGAGGGCAGCGGCGGGGCGGGGCTGATCCGGCCCGGACGGTCCGTCCCGCCGGTCTCGGCGCCGGCGAGGCCGCTGCCCACCCGGACGTCCACGGTGGTGCCGGGCGGGGTTTGGGTGAGGGCGTTGGAGACCAGGTTCGCCACGACCTGGCGGAGCCGGTGCGGGTCGCCGACGGCCTCGGCCACCTCCAGGTCGGCCCGGTCCGCCGCGGCCCCCGCACCCAGTGGCCGGAGCCGGACGTGGTGCCCGTCGGCGCACGGCCCCGCGGCGCTCACGGTGTCGGCGGCCACCGACAGCATGTCGACCCGCTCGGCGGCGTAAGCCGGTTCCTGGTCGAGTCTGGCCAGCAGCAGCAGATCCTCGACCAGCAGGCTCATCCGCTCGGCGTTCTGCGCGATCAGGCGGTCCGACTCACGTCGCGCGGCGGCGGGCCGTTCCTCGTGGCGCAGCGCCAGTTCGGCGAAGCCCAGGATCGTGGTGAGCGGGGTGCGCAGTTCGTGGCCGGCGTCCGCCACGAAGCGACGGAGCCGGAACTCCGAGAACTCCCGGTCCCGCAACGCCTGTTCCAGACGGTCCAGCATGGTGTTCAGTACGGTTCCCAGGCGCCCGATCTCCGTGCGCTCGTCGGTGTGGGGCAACCGCAGGCCCAGGTCGTGGGCGGTGATGTCCTGGGCCGCCTCCTCCATGCGGGTGAGCGGCAGCAGGCCGATGCGCACCACCCATCGGCTCAGCACGATCAGCCCGGTGATCGTGGCGGCCAGCACGATCCCGTTGAGCCACAGCAGTCTGTCCGCGGCACCGTCCACGGTGTCCAGGGGCAGGGCGACGACGTAGGAGACACCCTCGGGTCCGGACTTGCGTTCGACCCGCCAGCGGCCGTCTCCGGAGACGGCTCCGATGGTCCGGGCCTCGCCGAGCGGCAGCGCGAGGCCGGCGATGGTTCCGGGGAGATCGGGGCCGGACGCCTTCCCGGCTCCCAGCGAGCCCTGCTCGCGGCCCCCGGCGTCGTAGAGGACGAGGTGGAAGTCCGACGGGAGGCTCACGCGGTCCGGGTCCTGAGGAGGCTGTGGTGTCCGGGAGGTGAGCGAGGAGAGCTTGCGCGTCGGCAGGGCGAACGCGTGCAGTTGGTGGTCGACCTGGTTCAGCAGCCATGACCTCAGAACGACGAATCCGATGGCCTGGGCGGCCAGCACCGCGACCGTGGCCAGCAGCGCGGCTCCGACGACCAGCCGTCCGCGCAGCGAGGTGAGGCGTACCGCGCGCGGCAGGAAGGGGCGTTTGACCCGTTGCATCAGGCTTACGCGTTCAGGGTGTCTCACTTGCCGGTCCTGCCGGTCCTGCCGGTCCTGTCTGCCCTGTCTGCCCTGTCTGTTCCGTGCATCAGGTCCGTTCTCTCCGTGCGGATGTGGTGGTCCCGGGGCAGGCGCAGGCAATAGCCCACTCCGCGCTCGGTGTGGATCAGGGGCGGGTCGACGCGGTCGATCTTCTTGCGCAGATATCTGACGTACGTCTCCACCACCCGGCCGTCACCGGCGAAGTCGTATCCCCAGACCCGGTCGAGTATCTGCGCCTTGCTGAGCACTCGGTTGGCGTTCGTCATCAGGCAGCTGAGCAGGCGGAACTCGGTCGGGGACAGCGGGACGTACTCACCCGCGCGGTGCACTTCGTGGGCCGCCTCGTCGAGTTCCAGGTCCGCGTAGCGCAGCACCTCGGGCCCGGGGCCGTGCGGGCCGGATCCGCCGTCCGGGGATGTGCGGCGCAGGATGGCGCCGATCCGCAGGAGCACCTCCTCCAGGCTGAACGGCTTGCCCACGTAGTCGTCGCCGCCCGCACGGAGGCCGGCGAGCCGGTCGCCGACCTCCGTGCGGGCCGTGAGGAACAGCACCGGCGTCCGCACCCCGGCCGCCCGCAGACTCCGGGCGATCTCGAAGCCGTCGAGGTCGGGGAGCATCACATCCAGGACGATCAGGTCCGGTCTGAGGCGCTCGACCGCCACGAGTCCGTCCCGGCCGCCCGACGCGCAGCTGACCTCGTAGCCGGACAGGCGCAGGGCGGCATCCAGGAGGGCGCGTATGCCGGGGTCGTCCTCGACGACGACGATCCGCTGCGGACCGGCAGAGGGGGCGGGCGACTCGGGCATGTCTGCTACCGGCTCCGTTCTGCCGTCGCGGGCTCCTGCTCCGGCGGGGCGGCGGCACAGTCGTAGAGGGTGGTTCCGGCGCCCATCATGCCGCTGGAACCTGTGTCCTCCTCCGCCGAGGAGCCGCCGTACGCGGAGGCGGGAACCTCGGTGCAGTGGCCGCTGATCCACTCGGAGCGTTCGGTGGCGGCACCACCGCCCATGCGGCTCAGGAAGCCGCCCGGACCGCCGCTGCCGGAGCCCAGTACGAAGCGCAGCTCGCCGTCGGCGGTCCACTGCTCGAGCTGGTCGACCGAAGGGGCGTTGTCGCTGCCCGTGTAGCCGCCCATGCCGATGACGTTGGCGTCGCTGTTCAGGATGAACGCGGAGGTGGCGTTGGCCCCGCCCTCGACGGCCAGGCTGATCGAGGCGCCGCCGGAGTGCTCGACCGCGTAGTCCAGGACCGCGCGCTGGTCGGCGGTGAGCGACACGGTGCCGCCGATGCCGGCCCTGCCGCCGAAGCCCTCGCGGCTGCCGGGACCGGCGCCGTCGCCGGGCCGGCTGTCGCTGCCGGGCTCGCCGTCGCCGCCCGGTGCGCTGTCGCTGCCGGGCTCGCCGTCGCCGTCGCCGCCGTCGCCTGCCGGGCCGGACGGGTCCCGGCCCTGGTCCGGACGCCGGCCCGCATCCTGGCCTTGGCCCCGCCCCGGGGCTTCCTGCGGGCCGGCCGCGCCGAAGCCTTGCGGGCGTTCCATGCCCTCGGGCGGTTCCATCCCCTCGGGGGGCCGGAATTCTCCGGCACCGGCGCCGCCGCGGGATGCCCCCGCCCCGAAGGACACGCCCGTCGCAGGCCCCGCCGTGGGGTTGCCGCCTCCCATGGCCGAGGGGTTGCCCGGAGCGGTGACGGCCCAGGTGCCCGGTGCCAGCAGTACGGCGAGCGCGGTACCGCCCAGGGCGAGGGGGAGCAGGCGCCGCCGTACGTGGGACAGCAGCAGGAGGGCCGCGGCGCCGAGACCGGCCAGGACCACGGGCCAGGCCAGCCAGCCGTGCCAGTCCGGCTCCCGCCGGATCACGGTCACCGCCCAGAGCACGGTGACGAGCACGGTGCCGGTACCGACGGGCAGGGCCCACCGCCCGCCCGCGCGGTGCGCCCGGACCAGCGCGGTCGCCAGGCCCGCGGTGAGCGCGGCCACGGCCGGCGCCAGCTGCGTCGTGTAGTACGGGTGGAAGGTGCCTTCCTGCAACGCGAACACCAGTCCGCAGACCACCAGCCAGGTGCCCCACAGGATCCAGCCGGAGGCGGCCAGCGGATCCCCCGATCCGGCCGAGCCGCGCCGCCGCAGGACCGCGACGGCCACCGCGACGCACAGCGCCATCCCGCACAGCGGCAGCAGCCAGCTGATCTGGCCGGCGACCTGGTCGTTGAAGAGCCTTCCGAGGCCGGGCTCCCCGCCGAAGAAGCCACCCGCGCCGAAGCCGCCCCCACCGCCGGGGCCGTCCGCGCCGAAGACCCGGCCGAGGCCGTTGTAGCCGAGCACCAGGTCCCAGGCCGTGCCGTTCTCGCTGCCTCCGACGTACGGCCGTTCACCGGGCCACAGCGCGACCATCACCACCCACCACAGCGACGACACCAGCAGCACCGCCCCGGCGATCAGCAGCCGGCGGACGCGGATCAGCCACGGCCCGGCCGACCCGGCCAGCCAGGCGGCGGTGAACGCGGGCAGCACCATCCAGGCGGCCAGCATCTTGGTCAGGAAGCCGACCCCGACGAGGAAGCCGGCACCCGCCAGCCACCACACGGCCGCCCTGCCCCCGGCCGACGATGCCTGGAGGGCGCGGGTCAGCGCGTACGCCGCCGCAACCAGGGTCAGCACCAGCAGGGTGTCCGGATTGTTGTCGCGGTTGATGGCGACGGTGATCGGGGTGAGCGTCAGGACCAGGGCCGCGAGCAGTGCGGCGCCCTCGCCCGCCCAGCGGCGGACCGTCCGGTGCAGGAGGAGGACCGCGGCGACGCCTTCGAGGAGCTGGGGCAGGATCGTCGCCCAGCCGTGCATGCCGAAGAGCTTGGTGCTGGCCACCTGGGGCCACAGCGCCGCGGGCGGCTTGTCGACCGTGAGGACACCCACGGGGTCGTACGCGCCGAAGAGGAAGTTGCTCCAGTTGCGGCCCATCGACTCCGCCGCGGCCGCGTAGTAGCTGTTGCCCCAGCCGAGGGAATTCAGGGACCACCCGTAGAGCGCCGCGGCGAGGACGAGAACGCCGCCGAGCGCGGCCGGGGCGGCCCAGCGGGGCAGCGGGCGCCCGGCGGGACCGGGCGGGACCGGCGCCGGTGCCCCGGTCGACGGGCAGGCCGGTGACTGTCGCGAGGTGTCGGTCATGGTGCGGGATTCGCTCTCCGTAGGACCGGTTCAAGGGGAAGGCTCACGGGGTACGGCCAGGACCACTGGCGGCACGGTTGGCGCCGCCGGCAGGGCTGCGGAAGACGGCCAGCCGCAGGACGAGGAAACGGACGACGGTGACGAGTGCGGAGGCGGCCACGAGGACCAGCGTCTCCGCGCCGGCCGAGGCGTCCGGATCGCCCTCCCGGAACAGCAGCACGGCGCCGGAGGTCACGAGGTAGCCGAGCAGGAACAGTGCCCCCGCGCCCAGATGCGCCCGCCGCACACCCGTCCGCGACCAGCGGAAGGTGAGACGGCGGTTGGCCTCGGTGTTGAACACCGTGAGCACCAGCAGCGAGGCCAGGTTGGCCACGGCCGGTGACCACCACGTGCGCAGCAGCCAGTACAGCACCGCCTGGCCGAGCGTCGAGACGATGCCGACCGCCACGAAGCAGCCCGTCTCCCAGGTGAGCCGGGACCGCCCCGAGTCGGGGGCCAGGACCGCGTCCGGGTGCTCCGCGGCCGGCTCGGGGCGGCGCGGCAGCGGGACGCGCGCCGCGCCCGAGGACTTCAGCCGCGCCATGCGCCACAGCCCGCGCAGGTCGTCGGTGGCGGTGGACAGGACGTCGACGCGGGTGTCCACGTCCTCCACCCAGTCGACCGGTACCTCGTGGATGCGCAGCCCGTTGTGCTCGGCCAGCAGCAGCAGTTCGGTGTCGAAGAACCAGGCGTCGTCCCTGGTCCTGGCCAGCAGTGGCCGGAGCACCTCGGTACGGGCGGCCTTGAAACCGCACTGCGCGTCGCTGAACCGGGCCCCGTGGGTCAGCCGGATCAGACGGTTGTAGCAGCGGGAGACGAACTCCCGGCGGGGGCCGCGCACGGTCCGCGCGCCGGGCGCGAGCCGGCTGCCGATGGCGAGGTCGGAATGGCCGCTGGCGAGCGGCGCGATCAGGGGCAGCAGCCCGTCCAGACCGGTGGACAGGTCCACGTCCATGTAGACCACGATGTCGGCCTCACTGGCTCCCCAGACGGTCCGCAGGGCGAGTCCGCGGCCCTTGCGGTCGAGGTGGACCACACCGACGCCGTCCAGTTCCCCGGCGATCCGCCGGGCCACCTCCACGGTGGCGTCGGTGCTGGCGTTGTTCGCGACGGTGATGCGCCAGGGGAACGGCATCCGCTCCCGCAGATGGGCGTGGAGCGTCTCGACACAGCCGGGCAGCGCGCGCTCCTCGTTGTGAACGGGCACGACGATCTCGACGGTCGGCGTGGTGACCGACGTGGTCGCCGGCGCCGTCGCCCGCGACAGGTCGGGGCTGGGCCGGGCTGCGGGCTGGAACTCACTCACGGCGCAGACACGACTGGTGGTCCAGGTCATGAAGTCCTCGTTGGTGGGGGGGTGCGGGGACTGTCCCGCGGAACACGGGAACCGGTCCAGATGGTCGCCGCTTCGGCCGAGAGGAGTGCGACAGCGAACCGAGAGTTCGCCGAGAGTCGGCTGGGCGACCAGTGAGCAGCGGTGCGCGGCGATGCCTCCGTCACACCGGCCGGTGGTGGGGCGTGGACGAGCGGTCTGCCGATCCGAGTCCGCCGTGCCTCCCATATCGATTGACCCGCTGCGCAGCGCACGCCCGGAACACCCCCACCTCGGCCGCGGCATGCGCGATCGGTCTCGTCCGGCAACGCTGTGCCGGTCGACGGCGTCCCTCCACGGCGAGGGCGCGTTCCGGTGCGTCAGGCAGTGGGGCCGGGCGCGGACGGCCGCTTGGCGGTGTCCCGCCGGGAGATGGCCTCTGCCACCTCGTCAAGAGCGGTGCGCAGCAAGGCACCGTATGCGTCCTGACGAAGGTGGGGGGCGTGCTCTTCGGCCGCGTCGATGTGCTCGGTGGCAGCGTCGAAGGACCCGAGCCGGCGGTAGTTGTCAGCCAGGTTGAGGTGGAGGGAGGGGTAGAACCCGGCGATGTGGAGGCCGGCGTGGTGCTCCTGGACGCGCTGCTCGGTCACGGCGTCGGCAGCGTCCAGGGCCCGGATGTCCCAAGCGAGGGCCCGGGCAGGATCCTCATGGAGATCTGCCAGGTGGTGGGCGAGGGAGCAGCGGTGCAGCGGGTCCCCGGTGACGCCGATCGCCGACCACAGTTTCAGCAGCTTCTGGCGGGCGGTAAGGGTGTCGCCGGCCCGGCCTTCGGCAACGGCCCGGCTGATGGCTTCCATGGTCGGGTCGGGACTGACGGGTGCGGTTGGCATGACGGATTCCTCGTTGTCGTTCTCAGGCTGAGTGGTCGATCTTGACGGGCATGGCCAGGGTGGTGAGGTCGCCGCGGTCGGCGGAGCGGATCGTGACGGGCCCGTCGTGTCCCCTCAGATCGAGCATCACGTCGGGCCCGATGGCTGTGCTCACGGCGGGATAGAGCGTGGTCGTCTCGAACCGGATGCGGAGAGCCCCGCCCGTCACGGTGGCGGGGAGCCGGACACCGGGGCCCTCGTCGTCCGGGGGCCGGACGTTCACTCCGTGATCGGAGACGTGCAGCGCGACGCGTTCGCCCGGGTGTTCTTCCAGGGCGCGCAGCAGGAGATCCTTCGCGACCGTCGCGCGGGTGCTGGTCTCGCCCAGCAAGGCGAGCATCAGGCGGTGATCGGGGAAGTCCTCGGACAGCAACCGGCAGTGCCGGTCCTCCCGCCCGGGCATGCGCAGCCAGATCCCGTGCGCCACCGCTTCGATGCGGACCAGCGCACTGCGCCGGACCGTGCCGACAGCGGCCCGCAGGTCGTCGCCGTCGACCGTGCCGGCCCACGTCTGCTCCGCCGGCCGCGCCGGTACCAGCGTCCGGGTGGAGAGCCGGTACCGGTCGGTCGCCGTCAGGGCGATCGCCTCGTGACTCGCCTCGATGCGCAAGCCGGCGAGGACCGCCATCCCCGGCTCCTGCGCGGTCGCGCTCAGGACCTGCTCCACCGCGTCCGCCAGCACGGGCCCCTTCAGCATGGCGATCAACAGACCGGGCACGTTGCCGCCGAGCGCGGACTTGATGACGGCGGCCTTCTGCCGCGCCGCCGCCGCATCACCGACGATCTTGGCAACATGTTCGTCCAGCAGCCGCGCTGCCTCGTCGGCCCCGGCGTCGAGAACCGCCTCGACCGCGGCGAGAGGCATGGCGATCTCGCGGAGCTGACGCAGCGCGGTTGCCCGTGCCACCTGGTCAGCACCGTAGTAGCGGTAACCCGAGACCGGGTCCACTTCGGCAGGGGTCAGCAGCCCGGAGTCCGCGTAGAACCGCAACGCGCTGGAGGTCAGACCACTGCGCTGGGCAAAGACCCCGATCGGCATCAGCTCGGAATTCGGCACCTCGCCATCATCGAGCTTCAACCAACTCGAAGGTCAACATGGACGTGGGGCGTCACCGACGTCATGGCCGGCAACATCAGTGACAGCACACGTGCGTGGGTTCCGGCGGCAGTCGGTGATCAACCCAGCCAGGAGTGTCGACGCGAGATGAACGCTCTGCCGGTCGCGGCGGCCGGCAACGCCCTGCCGGTCGCGGCGGCCGGGCGCCCGGGGAGCCGCCCGGCCAGAGCACCGAAACCCTCTCGCTCCGACCGGGGACGGCCACCGGGGCCGGAGGAACGCCCGTCCCTCATCCCGCCACGACGTGCACACACCCGGCAGGAGACGGCCGACGAAGCAGCGAACGAAGAAGCCAACCACCCCACGACCCCGCCGCACAGATCGCGGACCAGGTCAGTGGGCGGCCGTGACGCCCCTCAGGAAGAGGTCGACCCCGGCGAGGAACTGCACACGGTCGTCATGCCCGGGCAGCTGCGCCGCCACCCGGTGCACGAAAGGGAACCGCTCGGGGCCGAGCCGAGCCCATTGCTCGGCGACCGTGCCGAGGACGGCCACACGGTCCGTCCCTTGCGCGTACAGGCGACCGTTGGCGGCGTTCTGACCGGCGACGCCGAGGACGTGGGCCACGAGCGCGGACGTGGAGTCGAAGAGCATGGGCTCGGGAACGCCGAGCGCCTCCAGCTGACTGCCGAAGCCCTCGAAGATGTGCGGCAGCGCCGCCAGCCAGGGCCGGCGGGCGAGCTGCGCGCCCACCCACGGGTGTGCGTCGATCGCGTCGAACACTCCCAGGGCGATGGTCCGGATCGTGTTCCTCGGGCCGGCGTCGCCGGCCACGTCCGTCACGGCGTGGGCGATGACGCAGTCGGTGGCGGCCGCGAGCAGGTCGTCCTTGTTGGCGACGTGCCAGTAGATCGCCCCGCTCCCGGTGGAAAGGCGCTCGGCGAGGCCGCGGAAGGTCAGCGCCTTCTCGCCTCCGGCGTCGAGCATCTCGATCGCGGCCTCGACGATGCGCTCCTTGGACAGCGCGTCGGCGCGCCTCGCTTCCCGGTGTTGTCTGGTCGTCATGAGGACCAGTTTGACATGACTGGAACCTTGTTCCAACCTAGGGCTGGAACGTCGTTCCACTCTTGCACCGTGAGGAGCCACCATGACAACCCCCATGACACCTGTGACGATCATCGGCGCGGGCCTCGGCGGCCTGACCCTCGCTCGGGTTCTCCACGTCCACGGCATCGCCGCGACGGTCTACGAGTCCGACCCCTCACCTTCCGCCCGCACCCAGGGCGGCCAGATCGACATCCACGAGGAGGACGGGCAGCGGGCCCTCGCGGACGCCGGCCTCACCGACGAGTTCCACGCGATCATCCACGAGGGCGCCGACGCCTCCCGCGTACTCGACAAGGACGGCAAACTGCTCCTCGACGTTCCGGGCGACGACTCGACGGCCCGCCCCGAGGTCCTGCGCGGCGATCTGCGCCAGATCCTGCTCGACTCCCTGCCCGCGGGCACGGTCCGGTGGGGCCGCAAGGTCTCCGGTGTCCGCTCCCTCGGCGGCGGCCGCCACGAAGTGACGTTCACCGACGGCACCACCGTCACCAGCGACCTCCTCGTCGGCGCCGACGGCGCCTGGTCCAAGGTCCGGCCGCTGCTGTCGGACGCCAAGCCCGCCTACACCGGCACCACCTTCGTCGAGACCTACCTCCACGATGTCGACGAACGCCACCCCGCCACCGCCGCCGCCGTCGGCAAGGGGGCCATGTACGCGCTCGCCCCCGGCAAGGGCATCGTGGCCCACCGCGAAGCGGGGAACATCCTGCACACCTATGTCGAGCTGAACCGCTCCGCCGAGTGGATCAACGACATCGACTTCACCGACCCGGCCGCCGCCGGCACCCGGATCGCCGCCGAGTTCGAGGGCTGGGCGCCCGAGCTGACCGCCCTGATCACCGACGGCGAGACCGCCCCCGTCGCACGCATGATCCACGCCCTCCCCGACGGACACCGCTGGGACCGCGTTCCCGGGGTGACCCTCATCGGCGACGCCGCGCACCTCATGCCGCCCTCCGGCGACGGCGCCAACCTCGCCATGTTCGACGGCGCCGAACTCGGATCGGCCATCGCCGCCCATCCCGAGGACACCGAAGCGGCCCTCACCGCCTACGAGCAGGACATGTTCCCGCGCAGCGCCCGCTTCTACGAAGACGCCCGCGACATCATCGACATCTGCCTCGGCGACAACGCTCCCACCAGCTTCATCGACTTCTTCACCGGCGGCCCCGGCCCCGAGGGGGAGCGCGAAGCCCAGAGCCGCTCCTGACCCACGCCCGGCGCCGACCCCGGACCCGGTCGGATCACGGCCGGGGAGGCGCGGTCGGCCGTACACCCCGACAGCCTGCCGGCCAGATCGACCGCAACGGATGTCGAGCGCAGGGGCGAGTGCCCCCTCACCGCAACCGTGCTGCCCGGTCGGGGCCGACGCTGCGGCCGGGCACGGCCCGGATCGCCGACCGGCCCCTTCGGCTTCCGTCGGCGGTCCCGCGGTGACCCCCGGCGGCGGCCTGACATGCCGTCCGCCGGCGGCCCTCCTCCGGGCCACGCGCCCCAGCCGTCGCGCGCTTCCACTCCGCCCACCCTGAAACACTCCTTCATGTCTGAAGCCGCAGTACAGAAACCACACACGGCCGACCCGAAACGCTGGACGGCCCTGGCGTTCATCGCCGTCGCCCAGCTGATGGTCGTACTGGACGCCACCATCGTCAGCATCGCCCTGCCCTCGGTCCAGTCGGACCTCGGCATCTCCGACGCCAACCGCCAGTGGGCGGTGACCGCGTACGCCCTGGCCTTCGGCGGCATGCTGCTCTTCGGCGGCCGGACAGCCGACCTGTGGGGCCGCAGAAACGCCTTCGTCACCGGCCTGATAGGTTTCGCCGCAGCCTCCGCACTCGGCGGTGCCGCCTCGAACGAGGCGATGCTGTTCGTCTCCCGAGCCGCGCAGGGCGTCTTCGCCGCGCTGCTCGCCCCTGCCGCACTGTCACTCCTGGCTGTCATGTTCACCGACAGCAAGGAACGTGCGAAGGCATTCGGTGTCTACGGCGCCGTCGCCGGTGCCGGCAGCGGCATCGGTCTGGTCCTCGGCGGCCTGCTCACCGAGTACCTGAACTGGCGCTGGACGTTTTTCGTGAACCTCCCCTTCGCCGTCGTCGCCGTGTTCGGTGCCCTTTTCGCGATCAGAGAGCCCAAAGGCACACGCAACCGCTCCGGCCTGGACATCCCCGGCGTGCTGCTGGCCACCACCGGCCTGGTCGCCCTGGTCTACGGCTTCACCCGCGCCGAGTCCGACGGCTGGTCGGACGCCGTGACCATCTCCCTGTTCGTCGCCACCGTGGTGCTGCTGGGCTCGTTCGCGCTGGTCGAGTCCAAGGTCAGGCACCCGCTGCTGCCGCTGCGCGTACTGCTCGACCACAACCGCGGCGGCGCGTACCTCGCCTTCGCCCTCTCCACCATCTCGATGTTCGGCATCTCCCTGTTCCTGACCTACTACCTTCAGGTCGTGCAGGGCTACAGCCCGGTCAAGTCCGGCCTGGCCTTCCTCCCGATGACCGTGGCCATCGTCGTGGGCTCGACCCAGATCGGCGCCCGCCTGATGACCCGCTTCCCGCCACGGCTGCTGATGGCACCGGGATTTCTGGTGGCCGCGGCCGGCCTGATCCCGCTGACCCAGATAGAACCGGGCTCGTCGTACTCCTCGCGCATGCTTCCCGCACTGCTGCTGCTGGGCGTGGGCCTGGGCACGGCCTTCATGCCGGCCACGTCCCTCGCCACCGCCGGCGTCGAGCCGCGCGACGCCGGCGTTGCCTCCGCCATGGTCAACACCTCACAACAGGTCGGCGGCGCCATCGGCACCGCACTGCTCAACACCATCGCCGCCTCCGCCACCACCTCATGGCTGGCCGCCCACGCCACCGAGGCCACGACCCTCGGCCGCACGGACTTCGCCAACCTCGGTGCCGTACACGGCTACACCACCGCCATCTGGTGGGCGGTCGGCATCCTGGTCGCGGCGGCCGCGGTCTCCGCCGTACTCATCAGAACCAAGGGCCACGAGGACACCGCTACCGGAAGCACCGACGGCATCCCGGCGCAAGACGCCACCGAGAACGATGTTCCGGCGATGCCCCACTGACGGCCCGCGATCACGTCTTCTCCCTCGAAACGCCGAGTCCCACCGAGACCCACGACGCCGCGACGCCTCACCGCCTACCGTGCACCAGTTCGTCAGGACCGCAGCTCAGCGACGGTGACAGTGCCACTGGTTCGGCGGTGGTCCACCTGAGATAGAAGGAGGTTCCCCGGCCGGGCTCCAGGACGGCGTTCCAGCGGAGGTTCCGGGCCGACCAGCCGGTGGCCGTGGTGTCCACCCGGGCGTTCCAGTGGTCGTTGAGCGTGGTGCCCGGTGCCCGGTTGGCCCCGACCCGCCAGCCGGGCAGGGGCTTGTCACCCTCGTTGGTGACGGTGACCTTGACCAGGTGGCCGTCGTCCCAGTCGCCGACGACCTCCCAGTCGGCCCTGCAGCCGCCGTGGTGGGTGAAGTCGCCCAGCTCGTCGAGGGTGATGACGTCCCGGTGGTGGTAGACGTGGTCCAGGTGGGCCCGCGAGTTGCTGACGCCGTCCTTGACGAAGCCACCGCTCCAGGTCGTGAAGTAGCTCCAGTGGGCCTGGTAGGCACGGGTCAGGTCGGGGTCCGGGATGGGCCCGTTCTCGCTGAGGGCGACCAGCCTGGTGTCGTCCACCAGCTCCACCAGCCGTTCGTACGCCCCGCTCTGGGCACTGTGGTCGCCGGCGGGCGGATAGATGTCGGCACTGACGATGTCGACCACGTCGTCCCCCGGATACCAGCCGGGGTCCAGGGAGTTCCACACCCACAGCAGGTTGTGCAGGCCGTGGTGGCCGACCAGGCGGTCGTACATCAGCCGGTACAGCTCCTTGGCCGGCCCCGGGCCCTTGGCGCCCCACCAGAACCAGCCGCCCTCCGCCTCGTGCAGGGGCCGCCAGAGGACGGGAACGCCCGCGTCCCGGAGGCGGGAGAGCTGGGCGGCCACGGCGTCGATGTCGCGGAGCAGGAGCCGGTACTCCTCCGAGGAGGGGTCGGCCAGGGCGGCGGCCAGGTCGAAGGTGGTCGCATCGGTGTAGAAGCCGCGCCACCACTCCCTGCCGGGCTCGTCGACCAGGCCGGCGGGGGCGTTCCAGTGCCAGACGAAGGCGGTGATGCCGCCTCGTCCGTGCCAGGCCAGGGCGTGCTCCACCTCCTTGGAGGAGGTTCCGCGCTCCACCCGGCTGGGGGAGTAGTCCATCATGTCCAGGCCCGCGACGGCCGGGGGGCGGCCCACGTTGTCCTCGACCCAGGCGAGGGAGTCCATGTCCTGCTGGCCGCTGAGGGTGTGCTCGCCGTAGTTGTCGGTGAGGTAGCGCAGCAAAGACCGTGCTTCGGGTGTGGCCCGTGGGTCCGCCGGGGTGCCGACGACCCGGTGCGGACCGCGCGGGGGTGTGGGGCTGACGCTGATGGCGTCGATCTCGTACCAGCCCCAGTTGCTGCGGAAGGTGACGGTGTTGTCGCCGGGCCGCAGCAGTACGCGGCCGGCGTCGGCGCTGGTGAAGACCTGCGACTCGGGCAGCGGCACGTCGCCCGCGCCCCCGCCGTTGAGCAGCAGCGAGGTGACCTTGGAACCGTAGGGCGCGCGGTAGCGCACTGTCAGGTCGTGGAGTCCGCCGGGGCTGTCCGGGATCGTGACGGTGACCTGGTCGTCGGCCGTGTCGAAGCCCTCGACGTAGCCGGTCCCCGAGAAACCGGAGGCGGTGGAGGCCACGGTGACGCCTCGCAGGTCGCCGTCCTCCGCCTCGTGGACGGCGGCGCCGGCAGGGGTCGCGGACCGGGCGTGCCCGGTGGTGGCGGGCAGGGCGGCGGCGAGCAGGCAACCGGTCAGGACGGCAGCGAGCCGCCCCGCACGGCGGGTCGCCCGTCGGTCCTGCCGCACGCTCCGGAGAGCGGGAAGGGGCGGAGCAGGCATGGGCTTGGTACCTCCCGGAGACGGTGACATGGCTATGGGAGCGCTCCCATTGAGTCGGACTGTCGCGCACCTGTCAATAACGCCGTCTGCCCGCCCCGGCTTGCCGGCGTGGCTGTCGCGGTGAGACGCCCGGTCGATCCGCGTGAGGGTGTGGCGTGTACGAGCGGACTTCGGCGGTCGTGCGCGGCGTGAGAGGGCGGCGGCACCGGGGGCAGAGGCCTCCGTGCAACACTGCGGTAGTCACGCGGCGGACTGTGCACACCTCGACGGCTCACCGTCTCGCGCCGTCGCGGCGGCCCGCCTGACGGGCGCTCCGGCAGAGATCTGGTGATGGCCTCCCGCCCGACGGGACGGACTTTGGAGGTTCGCGCAGTCCAGTTCCAGCAGCCCGATCGCGGAGTGGGTGATCCACTTGGTGCCGGCGTCGTGTCCGGCGATCTCGTGACGCTCCCGGAGCTCGCGGAAGCGATCACTTCTCTCGCGCAGCCGTTCGACGAGCTTCGGCCACTCGGGTCGTCCGGGCACCGGCCCACAGTGCGGCGCAGGTCCGCGGCCACGGAGACACCGAAAGTCGGAGGGATCGCCCGTCAGGGCCGCCCGCATCCGCTTGGAGCAGCACGTCCCCCATCGCGTCGAAGACGACCACGGGCCGGTCAGCCGTGCGTTCCACCAGCACGGCGCAGGCCGGCCGGCGCGAAGCTGCTGATGCGCCCGCCTCCGGTGGCGTGCCCGGCGAGCCGCAAACAGGTGGTCCTGTTCGGCGTCACTGAGCTGAAGGGCACGGGCCGGCGCTGAAGGGCACGGGCCGGCGCGCCGCACACCTGTTGCCGGCGGCGCGGAGGCCCGGCCCTGCCCAGACGCACGATGCAGTCCGCCGACACCTCCGCGAGAACGGCCGGCTCCTCACGCCGCAGCCCGCTGGTGCGCCGGGTGGCGCCCACCGGCAGACCCACGGCCCGGGTCGCCAGCCGTTCACGCCACGCCCGCAGCACGGCGGCCGGCTCACCGGATGCACTCATGCGTCCATCTCGCAGCACCGACCGGCCGCATCCTGGTACTGCCGCTCCCGGGAAGTGGGGCCCTGACGGGCGTCCGGGGCGGCGGGCGCACCGGGGTCGTCGGGCAGGGCGGCGTCCGCTCCGCACCTGTCGCAGGCCCTGCCGGTCGGAGCAGCCTCTGCGAGGACCGTTCCGACCGGGCTGCCACGTTCCCGCGGGCGGCGTTCGCTCAGCGGCCGGCGAGGCGTTCGACGACGTCCCGCGTGGTGCCGCACTCTCCCAGCCGGGGGAAGATGCGCTCGATGCTGTTCGCCTGAGCCTGGGCGTCCATGTCGGTCATGGCGTCCGTGACCAGCGTGACGCTGAACCCGAGTTCACTCGCCTGCCGGGCGGTCGATTCGACGCCGAAGGCGGTCGCCACTCCGGTCACCACCACTTGGGTGATCCCGCGTTCCGTCAGGAACTCCGCGAGGCCGGTACCGGTGAACGCCCCCCCAGTGCTGCTTGACGAGCAGCAGGTCGTCGTCCGCCGGTTCCAGCTCCTCCATGACCTCCGCCCAGTTCGCGGGCAGCTTGTCCCTCATCTGCTGCAAGCTCGTCGCGGCGTCCGCCCGGCCGCGCTTGGCGCCCCGGGAGTCGGCCTTGGTGAGCACCACGGGCATCTTGCGGCCGCGGAACTCCCGGGCCAGCGCGGCGGCGTTGCTCACCACCTGCGCGATCGGGTCCGTGTAGGGGAAGGTGCGGACGGCGTTCTTGAGGTTGAGGCAGCTGGCGGCGCGGGGCCTTACCGCCACGTTCTTCCCCGTCGGCGCCCAGATGCACCAGCCTGGCGGCCGCGGGGTACTGGAAGACGTCGCAGCGGCGGGCCACGCCTTCGGCAACCACTCCATGACCCACACGACCTCGCCGGGGGAGAGCCCCGGCTGGGAGACGGTACAGCGTGAGATCTCCGACATGCAGCAGCTCCTCGGCAGCCTGGCCGGCGACGAGAAGCTGTTCAGGCCCTTCGGGGGCGGCGGGCACCTCGGCCCGCATCTCTTCAGCGAAGAGGCCGTCGAACACTTGACGGCCGAGCAGTACACCGTGGCGCTGTGGAACAGCGTTCCCCGGGACTGGGAAGACCCGGACGGCTGGTGTGAGCGGGCTCTGCTCGACATCCAGCGCCGGCCATGGATGCTGCTCGTCCTGCCCGACGTCGCCGCGGATGCCATGAAGCATCTTCCCACCTTCCTGGACAGGGTGCTCGAGAGCCAGGTGGAGATCACCCCGGACCTGCCCGCGGACTGCGTCCCGATCCGCCGGGGCCGGATCACGGGCGACCTGGATCCCCTCGTCGCACACGGGTGAGGTCGGGCCGGGGCGACGTGAGCGGCGCCGCCGCCCCGATCCCGACCACGCACCATCGCACACCAGCATGAAAGGGATAACGCCCAATCAGGCCGCTGTCCTGGTGACACTGTTCGGCGTGACGTCGTTGCTGGGCCGAGCGCTCGGGGGCCTCCTCCTCGACCGCGTCCACGCACCCGTGACCTGCGCCCTGGTGATCGTCTGTCCCGTCGCCGGCGTGTTCCTGCTGCACGCCCCGTTCGCCGGCGCGGCCGTCGGTACGGCGCTGATCGGGATCGCGTTCGGGGTCGAGATAGACCTCTTGCCGTTCCTCGTCAGCCGCTACCTGGGCATGCGCCACTTCGGCACGCTCCTCGGGATCCTCCACGCAGCGATCACGACGACTTCGGCGTTCGGCCCGCCGGTCATCAGCCTCGGCTACGACAGGCTGGGCAGCTATGACACCCTCATGTTCTACGTCGCCGGCGTGCTGATCCTCTGCGCGCTGCTCGCGCTGCGCCTCGGCCCCTACCGGTACCCCGCCGTCACCGGCTTCGACGACGTCGCCGCCCAGGACGAGCCGACCGGTGCCGCGAGGCTCGCCGGTCCCGTCGGTACCCACGGCCGAACCTCTGCCTCCGGCGCGAGGGGCGTCCTCGTGACGTCGAGGCCGCTCCCTGAGTTCCGCGGCCTCCCCACCGCGGCCGGATCCATCGGCCCGCTCAGCTCCTCCGGCGCCCACGGCACCGTCCCGAGTGTCCCCGCTCACTTCCCGACCGGGGCGTGGCTCGGGACGGTGCCTTCGTCAGGGCCGCCGTTCGCCGCTCACCGTGCGATCCGCCGGAGTCGGCGTCCTGCCCCGATGCGCGGGTCCGGGCTCGCCCGGTCTCCGCGGCCGATGGTGGGGCGGCGCCGGGGCGGCTCCGCAGGGACAACCCCGGCCCCACGAGCCCGGGACCAGGTGACAGCCCGGGTTCAGGACCCGTCGGGCCGTCTCCCAGCTCTGGGAGCGTGTCGTTCCTCTGTTCTCCCTGCTGGAGGGCCGACGGGACCGGATGCTGACGCTTCGCCACAACGTGCACTGGGCCGACTGACGGCACTGGGCGTGCTGGCCGGCGAGCAGCCGGTGCCCGCAACCGTCAGCGGCGTCGCCCGACGGCTGGGCCTGAGCGTCTCGGCGGCCAGCCGTATGCTCGCGCACCTCGTCCGGTCCGGCTGGACGGACAAAGTGGCCTGGCCGTGCGACCGGCGCGCCGCCGTCACGGACGGCCGGCCTCGCCGTATGGAGACGCGCCGGTGAGACGTTCAAACGCGGACTCGACCACGCCTTCACAGCCCTGAAGCTCGATGAGCGGTACGCGCACGCGGCGTCCCGGCTGTGCCGCGCGGACGAGGAGGAACCGCCCGGCTCTTGAAGGCCGGCCTCTCGCCGCGGCACACACCCGTGTGGCACCGGAGGTCGGCACACCTTCTCGGTTCCGGCAGTTCAGGAGGCGCTGGAAGGAGGCCAGACGGTCATGGCGAACTCGGCCACGCGGCGCAGCTCCTCCGTGGTGGCGCCGTCACGGGCCTGCTGCGACATGCCCTGGACCACTGCGGCGAAGTAGACGGCAAGGGCACGGGTGTCGGTGTCCTTGCCGAGCGAGCCACGGCTCCGGGCGTCCTCCAGCCGGGTCTCGAAGGACCGTACGTTCGCTCTGCGGCGTTCGCGCAGGTCCTGCTCGATGTCGGCGGTCAGCGTGGAGTAGTTGGTCGCGGCCGTGATGACCAGGCATCCCGCGGGATGCCCGGGATCGGTGTAAGCCGTGGCAGCCTCGTGCAGCATCCGCGCGAAGCCCGTGCGCGGGTCGCTCTCCTCGGTGAGCGCCTTGTCCATGAAGGCGCCGAACGTGCCGCCGTACCGGTCGACGACTTCGGGTGGGCCGCCCCGAGGACGTGGCAGACGTGGTGGCCTTCCTCGCCTCCGACGACGCCCGCTGGGTGACCGGGCAGGTCATCGACGCCACCGGAGGCTCGCAGCTCTGACCGGTGGGCCCGCCGGGCGGGCCCGGGGCCGAGTACGGGTGTCAACGGGGACACCGTGGCAGCACGCACAACCGACACTCTGGGGGAAGCCGTGCCCGGAATCCAGCGCCGTGAACGGTGCCGCGAACGAACGGTCAACACAATGAAGCAGATCAGCTCAGGGAGCATGCACAGCCTTCTGTGCCAAGAGCTCCTGGTCCTCGTGCCCGTCGGTCGATAGGGTCCGGAGGTCAGCTGTTGAAGAGGATCTACGGCGGGGCAACCGGAGGGAGTCGGCGGCATGCATGGACGACCCAGTCATGAGCCCGGTACCCCTCGCATGTCGAGACACGACTGGTGGGGCGTCGTGCTTGAGGCGCCCGATCCGCGGGCGCTCGCCCGCTTCTACTCGGACCTCCTGGGCTGGGAGATCACCAAGGAAGAGCCTGACGGGGCGGCTGTCGCGCCCTCGGAGAGTGTGGGCTACATGGCCTTCCAGCTCTCGGACGGCTACGTTCCCCCGGTCTGGCCCGCCCAGGACGACGCCCAGCGGATGACGATGCACCTGGACTTCGAAGTCGTCGATCTGCAGGCCGCCGTAGCCCATGCGCTGGAGCTCGGCGCGCGGGAGGCCGGGTATCAGCCGCAGGACAACGTCAGGGTGATGCTCGACCCTGCTGGTCACCCCTTCTGTCTCTATGTGGATGACGACAGCAGCGAGAGTAAGTGACGTCTTCTCATCACAGGGTGGGACGTGCGCTGCGGCCGTCGCCCGGGGGCCACGCCATGACCGTTTTCAGGGTGGCGGCGGCCGAGGTGACCGCGTCGGCGAAGGACGTGGGGTCATCGGTGTCGAGCCATTGGTTGAACGCGACGTCGTAGACGGTGACGGCGAGGGATGCGGCGATCGCGGCCTGCGGGGGCGTCAGTCCGCGTGCGGCGAATCCCGTCGTGCCGGCGCGGGCCAGGCAGGCGAGTTTGTGTGCTTCCCGTTCCTGTAGTCCGGCGTCGGAGTTGATGATCTCCCGGCGTGCCCGGAGGGCGGCGCGCTGGGTCTCGAGGCGAGAGGCGACAACAGTCTGCAGTCCGTGGACGATGACGTCGATGGGGGCGAACTCGACCGGTGCCTGTGCGAACAAGCGGCTCACCACCTCCGGCAGTTCGTTCTCGCCGACGAACAGGATCTCGCGCTTGTCGTTGTAGTGGCGGAAGAACGTCCTGGTCGTCAGGCCGGCACGGCTGGTGATGTCGGGGATCGTGGTGTTGCTGAACCCGCGTTCCGCGAAGAGCTCCATCGCCGCCTGCTGCAACCGCTGTGCTGCGCCCGGCTCCCATCTGGCCATAGTGGACATCCTACCGGTTGACGACATGTCGTGTCATCACTTAACGTCAGTGATGACACGACATGTCATTACTGATGGGTGGCGCGACCATGACGGATTCGGACAGCGGCCAGGTGGTGCTGGTGATCGGTGGTACCGGGTTCCTGGGGCGACGGGTGGTATCGGCCCTGACCGGTGCCGGACACCGGGTGCGGAGCCTGGTCCGGGAACCGGCCCGGGCGGCAGGTCTGTTCGACGATCGGGTGGAGATCGCGCAAGGCGACATGTTGGACGCCGACGCGGTGGCCGGCGCTGTCCGGCAGGCCCGTGCGGTGATCGTGTGCGTCCACACCCTGTCCGCGCAGCCCGCCCGCAAGGCGGGTCACGACTTCGTCGACGTCGAAGTGGCCGGTGTGGGCAATATCGTCGCGGCCTGCCGGGCGAACGGGGTGGATCGGTTGCTCTATGTCACCTCCATCGGAGTCGCCGCGGATGCTTCCAGTTCCTGGACGCGCGGCCGCGCCCGGATCGAGTCACTGCTGTTCGCCAGCGGCCTGGACGTGACGGTCCTGCGGCCCGGCATGATCGTGGGCCACGGCGGTAGCGGGTTCGGTATGGTCGAACGAGGCGCCCGGAGCCGCGCGGCTGTCTTGCTGAGCAGCCGGCATCAGCGGTTCCGCACGGTGGCGGTCGATGACCTGGCGCATCAGCTCGTCGTGCTGCTGGACGAGCCCCGCTCGTTCGGTCGGCACTTCGATGTCGGCAGTGACGACGTGCTCACCATCGACGAGATGATGGACCTGGCCGCCGAGCACCTGGGCCGCCGCCGTCCGACGAAGATCCACCTTCCGCGCCGTGCGATCGCCTGTATCGCTCCGCTCGTCGAGCGTGCTGCGAAAATGCCACCCGGCGCGATCAGCGGGTTCGTCGGCGCGGGCAGCGACTCCGACATGATCGGCGACGCCACTGCCATCCGCGCCTTGCTCGACCAGCCGCCCCGAACGTTCGGCGAGGCAATGGCCCAGGCCCTGCGCGAGGGGTCGGCGGCCGCTGCCTCGTCGTGAGCGAGGAGAACGACCTCCGTGCCCTGCCGGGCTTTCCTCAGCGCTGGAGCCGGCAACGGTGGCACATACTCTGCGCCGGCACTGCGCCCGGTACAGCGTCGGCTCATGCTTGCCGCGTGATGCTTCGGGACCGGCGGCCGTTGTCCGTCTCCGAAGTGGTGGCGGCCTTCGAACACAGGGCTTGCCACCGCCGGCATCGCCGCTGCGCACGCAAAGCCGAGCGCTTTCCCGCCTTCACCAGCATCGTCTGCGTCCGCGTCGGCTGACGCGGAGGCAGACGCATCCGATGAGTTCTTCTCAACGAGGATCACTTCCGGATCCCGTTGGAACCAAGGGCACCTGCACAGACTGCGCCTCCGCCGCCGCAACGTTCCCGGCCTCGGTCACGTTCTCACCCATTCACCTCGCGTCTGCGGCCAGGCGGCTGAGCAGTTCGATGGTGTCTGCCTCGTGCGACGCGAAGACGCCGTGGTCGCTGTCCCAGGTGACGGTGTGGGTCGCCCGTTTGCTGAGGCGGCGTTGCAGTTCCGGGTTCACGACACGATCGTCGGCGCAGACGACGAAGGTGCTGGGCCGGGTGTGCCAGGCGGCACTGGTGATCGGTTCGTAGCCGGCTGCCATCGACTGGGCCACGAGGGATGCGACGTGTACGGCGCGTTGCTCCTTTCGGAGGTGGGAATGGAACAGTTCTCCGGCTGCGGCCGGGTCGATCGTGGTGATGCCGTGGAGGTCGCCGACCACGTGGGTGAACAGATCGCTCGGTGGCGCACCCGAGAGAAGCGCCAGACTGGACTCGCCGATGTCGGGCATGGGAGCCGCGAGGTACACGAGATGGGCGATCTTCTCCGGGGGCAGGCCGGTGATGACCGTGCCTCCGTAGGAATGTCCGCAGGCCACGACGGGGCCGGCTCCCACTATCCCGTTCAGCGCGCTCTCGGCCGCGGCGATATCGGCGGCCAGTGACCCACGATGCAGTTCGGCGACAGCGACGGGGACACCGAGCCGGCGCAGTGAGTCGGCTACACCGTTCCAGGCGCTGCCGGTGTGCCATGCACCGTGTACCAACAGCACGCCTCGAGATCCGGGTTGCGATGACCAATATTCCATGCACAGGCCTTTCAAGATGTAGATGCGCAGGCCGCTGAAGGGCGGGAGTGTCTCGTAGACATCGGTCACGCCTTGCTGCTTGCTCGGGCCCCGGGGCGGATCGAGGCAGCTTGTCCAGCGGCAACAGGGCGGGCCCGCTCCGCCCGCCGGGCGGTCCAGGACGCCGCTCCAGCGGCATCCGTGCCGGGCACTGCCGTGGACGCGGGCCTCAGCGCGCGCCGCGACATCACCCGACATCGACCAACCGCGCACGACCGTTCCAAACGCCCGAACGAAATAGTCTGTGCCAGCCCGATCGCCCAGCACAGGGGACAGCCACGTAGCGTCGCAACACCCAACAGCGCCAGCAGCAGGCTGAACGGGCCCACCGCGGGAATCCACGCGACCGATCCGGCGAGCAGCCCGAAGCCAGTGGCTCGAACGGCGCGGGCTTGAGCGCCCAGTGGGCGGCGCGCCGGCGGGCGCTGCGGCCCGGGTCCTGGTTCAGCGCCCCCGTGCCAAGTGAACGAGCACCGAGCTACTGGCGAACACTGCCTCATCTGGGACGACTCGCGCCGTCATTGCGGTGTGCTCTCGTCGTGGATCTCAAGATCTGCACGCAAGGCGGCTCGGGCACGGTGCAGCCGGGACTTCATCGCGGCTGTGCTGAGCCCGAGGAGCCCGGTGACGGTGCGTCCCGGCAGTCCCTGTACGTCGCGCATGATCAGCACACGGCGTTGGTCCGCGGGCAACGACGCGATGGCCGCGGCCACGCGCTCGATCTCCAGCCTGGCCAGCACGTCGTCCTCGGCCGATGGGGTGGCTGCCTCGGCCACCCGTTCCTGCCGACCCGACATGGCCCGTGCTCGCCGCAGACATTCGTGCCGCACGATCTGGAACATCCACGAGGCAAGAGCGCCGACCGCTCGTAGCGTTCCGATCCTGCTAAACAGAACGATCATGGCTTCCTGAGCAGCGTCCTCTGCGTCCTGACTGCTCGCACACAGCGAGAACGCGAAGCGCCGAACGTGCGGATGCGCACCTGACACCAAGGCGGCGATCGACGCTTCGTCCCCGCTCTGAGCCGCGGCTACGAGCTGCGCCGCCGGCCATGATGACCTCGTAGGGCTAGCCACGCGATCCCTCCCTCTTACGCAGGAACAGCACACAACTGCACAGCACCAGTGCGCCGACGACCACGGCGACTACGACTTCGATCACGACGACCTCCTCGACGCGACGACCCGAAGGTCCGTACACCCATAAGAGCAACTGCCGAGGAAAAGGATTCGAGAGGTGTCTCCGGCCTCGACGAAGTGGAGTGGGCCAGTGTGAGCTTGTCGAGTCCGGTGATCCAGGGACGGTGAGTTGGACGGACGGCGGTACGGCGTTGCGGACGGTGCCGAGGGGTGCCAGATGGCCAGGGTCACCGAGCTCACCCGGCACCACTGGCAGGGACGGTGACATCCCGAGGACGACAACCACTCCTACGACCGCTGCATCCCGATCGTGGCGACCACACTGGACCAGCTGCGCGAACACGACCCGGCAGGGCTCGCCTTCCGGCGCTTCGGCCGCGACCACCACCGGCCGCTGCTGGACGCCGACGGCAACGCCCGCCGGGGGTCATCGCCCAGTACGGGCGGGAGAGCCGCCACCGCCGTCGCGTCCCTAACGCCCTGCAGTCTTTGATCACGATTGGCTCGACTGCGACAACCGCCGCCCTCAGGCGGGATGAGGGGCGCGGACGCTCAGTGACAGCGGCCCGCTCCGCGGCAGGGGAGAGCAGTCGGCGGGTGTCCGCCCGGTTGGGGGAGGTGCCTCACCGCGGAAACGGTCCGGCCTGGCCGGTGTGGCCGAAGCAGGTTCTGGCCGGGGCCGAGACAGTGGAGTGAGGCGCGTTGGCTTTGTGAAGCGGCCAGCTCAATCGACGGACGCGCCGCTGGCCGGAGGCTCCGGCTCGTGGGCGAGTGTGTCTGAGCGCGCCGGCCGGGGCGTCAATCTTCCGTCCATTTTTTCACCCCTGGCAAGGGTGAGCGGGGACGTGTGGAGGGTTGCTTTCGGTCATGACCGGCGAGGTCGATGATGCCGATGAGCGCGTCTGGACTGGAGAAGGGCGTAACGGTGGCAGGACGGCGGCAAGCGGCAAGCGAAGCAGCCATCGAAACCTGACGCGCCGATTTGGCCAGTCCCACCCGCCCTTCACTTTCCGTGTTCATGGGGATGGATTGTGCTACGCAGTGTCACTCGCCTGTCCGGGCGGCGTCTGGTGCGGCCGACCCGGCGGCGGATCGCACCACGGAAAGGACCTTCGATGCATCGCCTCCTGACCCGACTCCTTGTCGTCCTCGGCTTGCTTGGCGGGCTGCTCGGTTCGGCCGCGACCGCCACCAGCGCCCACGCGCAGCCCTTGACCACCCACATCGTCAACATCAAGACCGGCGGCAGTCTGCTGCCGCACAACTGGGGCGACGGCTTCCAGGACGGATGGGTGCACTACGTCTGGGACCGCGGCCAGACCCTCGGAGCCGACCAGTGGGAGTTCCAGCCCGTCGCCGGCTACGTCTTCATCATCCGTAACACCAAGACCGGCATGTGCCTCAAGCCCGGTGCTCCCTGGTTCAACAAGCCGCGGGTCACCGAGGGGACCTGCGGGACCGGCCTGGAGTTCCAGTGGGAGCTCACCCAGCGGCTTGTCGACGGCGCGTACAAGATCTACAGCCGCTCCGCGCGTCAGATCATGACCCCGTACTACGGCAACAACCTCGGGGAAGTCGTCGTTCTGGAGCCGAACAGCAACGTCGAGAAGGTCTGGTGGTCTGTCGACGGCTTGTAGGCCGATCGAACGCGGTCCCACTTCCGGATGGCTCCTTGACCGTCTGACCTCAGCGAGCAGCTCCGACTCGGGTACGGGCGGGGCTGCTCGCTGTCCTGCATCCGGTGCTGTCCACGACGGTCCGTCCGGTATTGAGCAGCCATTGGAGACGACTCCGCCTCTTGATGCCGATGCGGGCCGGCTCGGAGTGTCGGCCCGGGCGGGGACGGTGTGCGTGAGGTCAGTGGGTGGCGCCGGCGGCTACGGCGATGTCCGTGTCGTGGGCGAGCGCGGTCGACAGGACGACGCGCAGGCCCCTGGCCGTGTCCTCCACCGGGAGCCAGGGGACGAAGTGGTTGGCGGCTGCGGGCATCTCCGGGGTGTGCGGGATGTGCACGAAGCCGCCGCGCCGCTGTTTGCCCTCGGTGGCCAGCAGGTGCATCAGGCCGTAGAAGACGTGGTTGCACACGAACGTCCCGGCGGTCTGGGAGACCTCGGACTTCAACCCGGTCTGCTGGTGCACCTCCGTGACACAGCGTTTGATCGGGAGGGTGGAGAAGTAGGCGGCGGGTCCGTCGGGGACGATGTGCTCGTCGACGGGCTGGCGGCCGGCGTTGTCGGGGATGGGGCAGTCGTTGATGTTGATGGCGACGCGCTCGACCGAGATGCCGTTGCGGGGGGAGAGGCCGAGCGACACGACGAGTGCCGGGTCCGTCTCCAGCACAGCCTGGCGCAGCACGTGCAGCGACTTGCCGAAGACGCAGGGGAGCTGGACGGCCGTCACCTCCATGCCGTCCGGAGGGTTGTCCTGGAGGAGCTGGGCGGCGGCCCAGGAGGGGTTGTAGGTGTCCTGGGCAAACGGCTCGAACCCCGTCACCAGTACGCGGGTCATGTGAACGTCCTTCTCTGGCGGAGTGGCGGGCTGTCGTCCGGGGCTAGTCGATGTAGACGGAAGAGCCGTTCATGACGGCCTGGCCGCCGGGCAGCACCCAGCCCTCGTACTGGCCGAAGCAGCCGCCGTTCGGGTAGACGTAGGCCGTCCGATCCGTGTGGTTGACGACGGACACCAGGAAAGCGTTCGACGGGTGGCATCCGTGCGGGTTGGTGTGCGGGACGTCGTTGACGATCAGGGTGCCAGTGGCCGCGCCGGTGCCGGCGGCAGCCGCGGCAGGAACAGCGCCGGGGCCGAGTACAGCAGTGGTGAAGGTGACGCCGGCGACGGCGAGGAATGTGCGCACAATACGGTCCTCTCGGTTCGCGCTTCAGCGTGATCGGTTCCCGTTTGAGCGAGTCCCTTCGCCTGCTTCACCGCGTGTTCGCCCGAGTGGATGTCCATGCCGGCCCGTGCCTTGTGCCGGGTCCAGCCACTCCTGTCGCTGAGCTCGGCGTGTGACCTCGTGGGTCACTCGTCCTGCTGACCTGCTGTTCCTTACGGGACAGCGGAGGCGGCCGTTCTCCACGTTTCGCGATGTCGAGTAACGAAGCACGAGGGAACGGCCGCTGTCGATGAGCCCCGCCCGCTGCGGACCCCGGGGCGGCCGGCCCCGCCGGCACGGTCAAGTCCGCAGCCGTCCGCGACCGGCCTTCCGTGCAGGCGACGGCCGAGCCGGTTACTGATGTCGTTGGCGTGATGTCGTGGCTGACAAGGGGCGGTCGCCGCGGTAGCCCGGTTGCACGAGGTATCCGCAAGGAGGCGGGCTGACCGCGGAGCGACGGGCGGTTCTCGCGTGACCGGTGCGAATGGTCTCACGTCGAGCGGCGGGGCGGCTTCACACCCGATCGGGGAGGGTGTGGTGCTCTTCCTCGAAAGTCAGCTCGGGTGGAGGGGTGCGGAAACCTCGGGTCAGGTAGGCCAGGTAGCAGAGGCCGAGGGCGAGCCAGATGAGCCCGAGGATGAGGGCCTTGCCGTCGAGGTTGGTCAGGAGCCAGACGTCGACCGTGGCGCCGATCGCAGGAGCGATCATGTGGCCCAGCAGGCCGGGGCGGCGGCCCGCGCGGCGTTCGCGCAGGTAAGTGGCGATGACGGCGAGGTTGACGAAGGTGAAGGCGATGAAGGCGCCGAAGTTGATGAAAGAGGTGGAGGTCGCAAGGCTGAGGCGCAGGGCGATCAGGCCGACAGCGCCGGTGAGGAGGATGTTGAGAGCGGGGGTGTGGTAGCGGGGATGGATGCGGCCGAAGAGGCGACGCGGGAGGACGGAGTCGCGGCCCATGGCGTAAAGCAGCCGGGAGGTGCTCGCCTGGGCGGCAATGCCGGAGGCGAACTGGGCGACGACCAGGCCGGCCAGGAAGACCGACGAGAACAGGTCGCCGCCAATGGTTTTGGCGATTTCGAAGGCGGCCGAGTCGGGGTCGTCGAAGGTGCTGCCGGGGTGTGCCAGCTGGGTTGCCCAGGCGACGGCCACGAAGATGCCACCGCCGATCAGGGCGATCAGCACGATGGCCCGGGGCATGGTGCGCTTCGGCTCGATGGTCTCCTCGGTGAGCGTGGTGACCGCGTCGAAGCCGAGGAAGGAGTAGGCCGCGATGGCGGCTCCGGCGGAGATGCCCGCCAGGGTGGTGGCGTCATTGGCGAATGGTGCGGCGCCGGCCAGCGCACCGGCACCTCCGGCATCGAGCACGTGCCGCAGGGACAGGGCGACGAAGATGCCGATCACCAGCACCTGGAAGGCCATGAGGAGATCGTTGGCCCGCTCCGCCGTCTTGATGCCCCGCACATTCAGTGCAGTGGTCAGGGCGATGAAGCCGACGATCCACACCCAGAACGGCACGCTGGGGAACTGGGCCTGGAGATATGCCCCGCCGATCAGCCAGATGACCATGGGCAGGAAGAAGTAGTCGAGCAGAGTCGCCCAGCCGATCAGGAAGCCGACCCGGGAGTCGATGGCCCGGCGGACATAGGTGTACGCGGATCCGGCTACGGGGTGGGCGGCGGCCATCTTCCCATAGCTGTGCGCGGTGAACAGCATGGCGACCAGGGCCAGCAGATAGGCGGTGGGGACGGCACCGCCGGTGCTCTCGGCCACGACACCGAAGGTGCCGAGCACGATCATCGGGGTCATGTAGGCGAGGCCGAACAGAACGACGGATCTGAGGGTGAGCGCACGGGTCAGGCCCTGAGCGGGGGTGTTCTCCATAATGTGCTCCGAGGGGGACGGTCAGCGGGGTGGGAGGGTCAGCCGGTGCTGGGACGCCAGCGGCCGGGGTCGATACGACCGCCGTAGAGCGGCAGTTCCAGCGGGGTGTCGGCGTCGGTGAACTGGTCCCACATGCGGTTCAGTCCTGCCGTGCCGAAGGTGCGGACACGGGTGACGTCGTCCAGGTCGAGCACGTCGGTCAGAGTGGTGGCGGCCGAGTCGGGGGCCTCGGCGCGCACCCGCCCTTCGGGGTCCACGACCAGACTCCGGCCGGTGCCGACGGGGCCGGCGGCGTTGACGCTGAGGACGAAGACCTGGTTGACGATGGCGTTGGCCCGGGCGAGGACGAGTTCCTGGGCACGGTCCGCCGTGGTGGTCATGACCGGGTTGACGATCACCTCGGCGCCCAGCCAGGCCAGATGGCGCGCCACCTCAGGGAACCAGGCGTCGTAGCAGATCGCGATGCCGAGGCGGCCGATGCCGGGCAGTTCCACGACGACGAAGCGGTCACCGGGGTCGTACGGCTCGTGCGGCCGCCACGGAAAGATCTTGCGGTACGCGGCGGCGAGGCGGCCGTCGGGTGAGTAGACCGGCGCCGTGTTGAACAACTCGCCCTTCTCGCCGCGCTCGCACACGGTGCCCGGCACCAGCCAGATACCGAGGTCGCCGGCCAGCTCGGCAAGGTGCCGGGACCGCGGGCCGCTCATGGACTCGGCGGCTTCCTGAAGCTGTTCGGTGGATGCCGGCGGGCCGTCGACACCGCACAGGTGCAGCTCCGGGTAGACCACGAGGCGGGTGTGCGGGAAACGGGCCAGTAGCTGCTCGACGTCCTCGGCGAATCCGGACAGGGGCGCTGTCGCGGGGCGGGAAGGCGCCTGGACGAGGGCGATGGGGAGGGGGCGGGACATGGCGAGGAAATTAACTCAAGCTGAGCTGTTATTCAACAGGCTCATTTTGATCTGTTACCTGGGCTCGCTACATTGGGCGTCATGCCTCACCCCCAGGACGGCCCCGGCACACCGGTGGCCGACACGGTGGCCCTGCCGTTCAACGACCCCGCGCTCAACGGCATCCGCCGGCTCACCGCGCTGGACACGGTGCGCGCCCGCATCGCACTCGCCGTCGACCTGGGACTGCTCACTCCAGGCGAGAAGCTCCCGCCGACCGACCAGATCGCCGCAGCGCTCGACGTCGGCGACATCACCGTCCGCCGGGCCCTGACCTCGCTGTGCCGGGACGGCGTGCTGGAGCGCCGCCGGGGCCGCAACGGAGGCACCCTGGTCGCCCAGCGGCCGGCCCGGGGAGCCGTGGGCGAGATGGACGCCTACCGTGCCCAGAACACCGAGGTGCACGCGCTGATCGACCAGCGGCTCGTCATGGAATGCGGCCTCGCCCACCTGGCGGCCCGCAACGCCGACGAGGCCGGCCTCGGGCACCTGAAGCGGCTGGCCGACGAGATGGACCACGTCCCGACCTGGGCGGAGTTCCACGGCTGCGACGAGCGCTTCCACCTCGCCGTTGCGGCCTCCGCCGGTGTCCGCGCCGCCACCGACGCGTACCGCAGCGTGCTCCAACAGCTCTACCGTTACTACCTGCCCTACCCGATGGACGCCCTACGACAGTCCAACCGGGAACACCACGCCCTGGTCGACGCCCTCCGCGACGGAGATCCCGCCGCGGCGGTGGACATCGCACGCCGGCATGTGGAAGTGCTCCACAGGACCATGTTCGTCGGCCTGCTGGAGGCGGCCGAACAACAACCCCGGTAGGCCGCGCAACTCCGGCCGGCTCCGCTCGCGGAGACACCCCCCAGCCATCTTGATGGCGATCAGTCGAGCCATGCCTGGTGCACAACGGCTCGTGCAACCGACCGGCATCGCTGCGGACGGCGGCCTCGCGGAGCCGCACCGGCGACTGCCGGACGTGGACACGCGGATGGAGCAGGCCGCCACGAAGCCGGTGATCGTGCCGGACACGGTCGTCATGGACGGCGGTAAGGTGTTCATCTCCGACACGTTCATCCGGGCCTGCGACCGGCTGGGCATCTCGGTGCAAGGAACGCGCCCGCGCACGCCGACCGACAAGGCCACCGACAAGACCACCGTCGAGGCCGCACCTTCCGCGATTGACACGCTGTTCTGCCAGCACGTCGCCGGCGACACCGCGCCAACGTCTCGCACCGCGGCGAGCGGGTCGAGGACCAGGCCGTCTGGGCCGCCCCCGAGCTCCAGAATGCTCTGGACGAGTGGCTGCCGGCCGGGTGGCAGGCCAGGCCGCACGACAGTCCGCGCGACCCGTTCCGGCCGAAGAAGGCGATGTCGCCGAACGACAAGTACCCCTCGCTGGTGGCGGCCTGCGGAAGATCCTCCGCGACTGCCGGCTGAAGGGCGACGGCGTTCACCACACCATGCT
>NZ_JBHMCY010000077.1:0-17869 GCF_042430725.1 Streptomyces cinereospinus
CGTGCGGGCCGCCCGGCGCGTCCGGCGGTCCGGGGAGGGCGAGGTGCGGCCCGCCGGTGAGCCGGGCCGACGGGTCCGGTGCGCCCGGACCGGCCGGCCGCGGCCGGGGTGCGGTGTCCGGCTGGTCGGAGGGACGGCCGGAGGGGTGGTCGGGCGTGCTCACGATGGGGATGCTCCTCGGCGGGACGCTCCTGGGGCGCGGACGGTCGGGCCGGGCCCGCCCCGGCGGGGTGCGGGGGCGGACCGGGGCGCGCTCACGGGGCCAGCCAGCGTCGGACGCAGGCGATCAGGTCGTGGGTGTCGACGGGCTTGGTGACGTAGTCGCTCGCCCCCGACGCCAGGGACTTCTCCCGGTCACCGGGCATCGCCTTGGCGGTGACGGCGATGATGGGCAGCTCGGCGTACTGGGGCATGGCGCGGATCTCGGCCGTGGCGGTGTAGCCGTCCATCTCGGGCATCATCACGTCCATCAGCACCAGGGCGATGTCCTGGTTGCCGATCAGCGTCTCGATGCCCTTGCGGCCGTCCTCCGCGTGCAGCACCCGGAAGCCGTGCAGCTCCAGGATGCCGCTGAGCGCGAAGAGGTTGCGCGCGTCGTCGTCGACGACCAGCACGGTGCGGCCGGTGAAGGAGTCGTCGACCACGTGCGACGTGAGGTTCTGCGGCTCCTCGTTCCGGACCAGGGACAGCACCTCGCCGGGCTCCTCGGCGGACAGGTGCAGGGCGATGCGCTCGCGCAGCTCGTCGAGGCTGGAGAGGAACTCCAGGGCCCCGTCGTCGGCGTGGGAGCGCAGCGCCTCCGCCCGCGCCACGTCCGGGCGGTGGCTGCTGTGCACCAGGACCGGCACGTCGGCGAGGGCCGAGTCGCCCTGGAGCGCCTCCAGGAACCGGGCGGCCTCGCCGTCGGGCATGTCCAGGTCCAGCACCACGCCGTGGCACGGTTCGGCGGCCAGTGCCCCGGCCGCCTCCTGGGCGCTGATCGCGGTGATCAGGTCCATGTCGGGCCGCGGTACGGCGTCCTCCGAACTGTGCCGTGCCACGTCCGCGACGACGCTCTCGGCGACGAGGGTGAGCAGCCCGCGGGGCCGCTCCTCCACGACGAGCAGCCGGCGCCGGCGCCGGCGCCGTCCGGCCGGGCCGGGGCGCGGGGCGGCGGGGGCGTCGACGGCGGTCTCCACGGCGGGCAGTTCCGCCGGCTTCTCCGCGGGCCGGCCCGCCAGCTGGGCGAAGTCGGGCCGGGCCACCGGCAGGTACAGCGTGAAGGTGCTGCCCCGGCCCGGCGCGCTGTCCACGGTGACCGCGCCGCCGAGCAGGTGGGCGATCTCCCGGGTGATGGACAGCCCGAGGCCCGTGCCGCCGTACTTGCGGCTGGTGGTGCCGTCCGCCTGCTGGAAGGCGCCGAAGATGGACTCCAGCTGCTGCTCCTGGATGCCGATGCCGGTGTCCTTCACGTGGAACGCCACGACGGCGCCGCCCTTGATCACCTTCTCGGGCACCTCGTCCTCGGCGGCCGGCTGGATGAGCAGCTCGACGCCGCCCTGCTCGGTGAACTTCACCGCGTTCGACAGCAGGTTGCGCAGCACCTGGCGCAGCCGGGAGTCGTCGGTGAGCAGGTCCGCGGGCGCGCCGGCCGCGGTCGTCACCGTGAAGTCCAGGCCCTTCTGCGTCGTCATCGGCCGGAAGGTGGCCTCCACGTACTCGATGAGCTGGCGCAGCGACACCCGCTCCGGGGAGACGTCCATCTTCCCGGCCTCGACCTTCGACAGGTCGAGGATGTCGTTGATCAGCTGGAGCAGGTCGGAGCCGGCGGAGTGGATGATGCCCGCGTACTCGACCTGCTTCTGCGTGAGGTTGCGCGAGGGGTTCTGGGCGAGCAGCTGGGCGAGGATGAGCAGGCTGTTGAGCGGGGTGCGCAGCTCGTGGCTCATGTTCGCCAGGAACTCGGACTTGTACTTGGAGGCCAGCGCCAGCTGCTGCGCCCGGGCCTCCAGTTCCTGCCGGGCCTGCTCGATCTGGAGGTTCTTGCCCTCGATGTCGCGGTTCTGCGCCGCGAGCAGCGAGGCCTTCTCCTCCAGTTCGGCGTTGGAGCGCTGGAGCTCCTCCTGCTGCGCCTGCAACTCGGCCGAGCGGACCTGGAGTTCGGCCGTCAGGCGCTGCGACTCGCCGAGCAGCTCGTCGGTGCGGGCGTTGGCCACGATGGTGTTGACGTTGACGCCGGTCGTCTCCCGGAGCTGTTCCAGCAGGTCCCGGTGGATCGGGGTGAAGGCGGTGACGGACGCCAGCTCGATGACGCCGAGGACCTGGTCCTCGAAGAGGATCGGCAGCAGCATCAGCGCGCTCGGCACGGTCTGGCCGAGCCCGGAGGAGATGGTGACGTAGTCCGGCGGCAGCTGGTCGACCACGATCGTCCGGCGGCTGCGGGCGGCCTGGCCGACCAGGGAGCGGCCGAAGGGGATGCGGGCCGGCCGCGCGTCGTCCTCGGGGCGGCCGTAGGAGCCGACGAGCCGCAGCTCGGGACCGTCCGCGCCGTCCTCGGCGAGGTAGAACGCGCCGTACTGGGCGGACACCAGCGGCACCAGCTCGTCCATGATCAGTTCAGCGACGACGGGCAGGTCGCGGTGGCCCTGCATGAGGCCGGCGATCCGCGCCAGATTGGTCTTGAGCCAGTCCTGCTCCTGGTTGGCGCGGGTGGTCTCGCGCAGGGACTCCACCATGGAGTTGATGTTGTCCTTGAGCTCGGCGACCTCGCCGGAGGCCTCCACGGTGATCGACCGGGTCAGGTCGCCCTCGGCGACGGCGCTGGCCACCTCGGCGATGGCGCGGACCTGGCGGGTCAGGTTGCCCGCCAGCTCGTTGACGTTCTCGGTCAGCCGCTTCCAGGTGCCCGAGACGCCCTCCACCTCGGCCTGGCCGCCGAGGCGGCCCTCGGTGCCGACCTCGCGGGCCACGCGGGTGACCTCGTCGGCGAACGCGGAGAGCTGGTCGACCATCGTGTTGATGGTGGTCTTCAGCTCCAGGATCTCGCCGCGCGCGTCGACGTCGATCTTCTTCGACAGGTCACCGCGGGCCACCGCCGTGGTGACCAGGGCGATGTTGCGCACCTGGCCGGTGAGGTTGTTGGCCATCGAGTTGACGTTGTCGGTGAGGTCCTTCCAGGTGCCCGCCACGTTCGGCACCTGGGCCTGGCCGCCGAGCCGGCCCTCGGTGCCGACCTCGCGGGCCACGCGCGTGACCTCGTCGGCGAACGCCGAGAGGGTGTCCACCATCGTGTTGATGACGTCCGCCAGGGCGGCGACCTCGCCCTTGGCCTCGACCGTGATCTTCTGCGACAGGTCACCGCGGGCGACCGCCGTGGCGACCTGGGCGATGGAGCGGACCTGGGAGGTCAGGTTCGACGCCATCACGTTGACGTTGTCGGTGAGGTCCTTCCAGGTGCCCGACACCCCGCGCACATGGGCCTGGCCGCCGAGCCGGCCCTCGGTGCCGACCTCGCGGGCGACCCGGGTGGCCTCGTCGGCGAACGCCGAGAGCTGGTCGACCATCGTGTTGATGGTGTTCTTCAGCTCCAGGATCTCGCCCCGGGCGTCCACGGTGATCTTCTGCGACAGGTCGCCCTTGGCCACCGCGGTGGCGACCTGGGCGACGTTGCGCACCTGGGAGGTCAGGTTGCCCGCCATGAAGTTCACGGAGTGGGTCAGGTCGCGCCAGGTGCCCTTGACGCCCTTGACGTCGGCCTGGCCGCCGAGCCGGCCCTCGGTGCCGACCTCGCGGGCCACCCGGGTGACCTCGTCGGCGAACGCCGAGAGCTGGTCGACCATCGTGTTGATGGTGTTCTTCAGCTCCAGGATCTCGCCCCGGGCGTCCACGGTGATCTTCTGCGACAGGTCGCCCTTGGCCACCGCGGTCGTCACCTGGGCGACGGCGCGGACCTGGGAGGTCAGGTTGCCCGCCATCAGGTTGACCGAGTCGGTCAGGTCGCGCCAGACGCCGGCGACGCCGGGCACCTTGGCCTGGCCGCCGAGCCGGCCCTCGCTGCCGACCTCGCGGGCCACCCGCGTGACCTCGTCGGCGAACGCCGAGAGCTGGTCGACCATCGTGTTGACGGTCTCCTTCAGCTCCAGGATCTCGCCGCGCGCCGGGACGTCGATCTTCTGCGACAGGTCGCCCTTGGCCACCGCGGTCGCCACCTGGGCGATGTCCCGGACCTGGGTGGTGAGGTTGCCCGCCATGGCGTTGACCGAGTCGGTCAGGTCGGCCCAGGTGCCGGAGACGCCCGGCACCTCCGCCTGACCGCCCAGGGTGCCCTCGGTGCCCACCTCGCGGGCCACCCGGGTCACCTCGGAGGTGAACACGGACAGCTGGTCCACCATGCCGTTGAACACGGTGGCGATGTCGCCCATGAGACCGTCGGCGTCCTCGGGCAGGCGCGTGCCGAAGTCACCGTCCCGCACCGCTGTCAGCCCCGCCAGGAGCCGCCGGAGCTCCTGGTCGCCCGGCACCGTCTCGGTGACCTCGCCCGCGTTGCTGGTCATGCGCACCCTTGTTCCCCTCCCAGGGGCATTGCCGACTGTTCGTTGCTCGACGACAAATTCGCCGCAGGTTAACAGCCCGAGCGGTGCGCACAAAGTCTTCACCGAACTGCACACCACGGCATCACCTGGCCTGAAACAGACCATGGCCGCCACGTGTACCCGTTCTCCGGGGGCTCACGCACGACGTGCTCCGATTGTTCTGAGGCTCACCCGCGGCGCCCTCCTAGGCCGCCCCGCCCTTGGCGTCCTTGCCACCGGTGTCCTTGTCCTCGTCGACGATCTCCGCGTCGACCACGCCCTCCTCGTCCGGCGGCGCGGTGCGCTCCCCGGCGGCGCCCCCGGCCGGCGTCTGCTGGGCCTGCGCGTACATGGCCTGGCCGACCTTCTGGCTGACGGTGGCGAGCTTCTCCACTCCGGCGCGCAGCTCCCCGGTCTCGGCGTTGCGCTCCAGCGCCTGCTTCAGACCGGTGATCGCCGACTCGACCTCCGCCCTGGTGTCGGCCGGAACACGCTCCCCGTTGTCGCGCAGGAACTTCTCCGTCTGGTAGACGAGCTGCTCGGCCTGGTTGCGGGTCTCGGCGGCCTCGCGGTGCCTGCGGTCCTCCTCGGCGTACTGCTCGGCCTCCCGCATCATGCGGTCGATGTCGTCCTTGGGGAGGGCCGAGCCGCCGCTCACGGTCATCTTCTGCTCCCGGCCGGTGGCCAGGTCCTTGGCGGAGACGTGCATGATGCCGTTGGCGTCGATGTCGAAGGCGACCTCGATCTGCGGCACGCCGCGCGGGGCGGGAGGCAGGCCGGTGAGGTCGAAGGTGCCGAGCTTCTTGTTGTACGCGGCGATCTCGCGTTCGCCCTGGTAGACCTGGATGCCGACCGAGGGCTGGTTGTCGGTGGCGGTGGTGAAGATCTCCGCACGCCGGGTCGGGATCGTGGTGTTGCGTTCGATCAGCTTCGTCATGATGCCGCCCTTGGTCTCGATGCCCAGGGACAGCGGTGTGACGTCGAGGAGCAGGACGTCCTTGACGTCGCCGCGGATGACGCCGGCCTGCAGCGCGGCGCCGACGGCCACCACCTCGTCGGGGTTGACGCCCTTGTGCGGGTCCTTGCCGGTGAGGTCCCGGACCAGGTCGGTGACGGCGGGCATCCGGGTGGAGCCGCCGACGAGGATGACGTGGTCGATCGCGGCGAGCTTGACGCCGGCGTCCTTGACCGCCTGGTGGAAGGGCCTCGTGCAGCGGTCCAGCAGGTCGGCGGTGAGCTCCTGGAACTGGGCGCGGGTGAGCTTCTCCTCCAGGTGCAGCGGGCCTTCCGCGGAGGCGGTGATGTACGGCAGGTTGACCGACGTCTCCGAGGAGCTGGACAGCTCGATCTTGGCCTTCTCGGCGCCCTCGCGGAGCCGTTGCAGCGCCATCTTGTCGCCGCCGAGGTCGATGCCGTACTGCCCCTTGAAGCGCTTGACCAGGTACTCGACGATCCGCTGGTCCCAGTCGTCGCCGCCGAGGTGGGTGTCGCCGTTGGTGGCCTTGACCTCGATCACGCCGTCGCCGATCTCCAGCAGCGAGACGTCGAAGGTGCCGCCGCCGAGGTCGAAGACGAGGACGGTCTGCTCCTCGCCCCGGTCCAGGCCGTAGGCGAGGGCGGCGGCGGTGGGCTCGTTGATGATCCGCAGCACCTTCAGGCCGGCGATCTCCCCGGCCTCCTTGGTCGCCTGCCGCTGGGCGTCGTCGAAGTAGGCGGGCACGGTGATCACCGCGTCCGTGACGTCCTCCCCGAGGTACGCCTCGGCGTCCCTCTTCAGCTTCTGCAGCACCCGCGCCGAGAGCTCCTGGGCCCGGTAGCGGGTGCCGTCCACGGAACCCTGCTCGGGGAAGCGCCAGTGCGCGTCGCCCATGTGCCGCTTGACGGAGCGCGCGGTGCGCTCGACGTTGGTCACGGCCTGCCGCTTGGCGACCTCGCCGACGAGCACCTCGCCGTTCTTGGCGAAGGCCACGACCGACGGTGTGGTCCTGGCCCCCTCCGCGTTGGCGACGACGGTGGGCTCGCCGCCCTCCAGGACGGCCACCACCGAGTTCGTGGTCCCGAGATCGATACCGACCGCGCGTGCCATCGCTGTCCCCTTCCGCCCGGAAGCTTCCTCAAGTCCAGCACAAAACTTGAGCGGGCTCTTGTCAATGGGGACCTGCGGCCATCGAGGGACGTACCCGGGGAGAGACGCGATCGGTCGGCACCGGCGCACACCGGCGCACACGGTCCGCACGGCGCAGGCCGCCCGCGGAGGGACGGCCTGCGCCGGACACGGTGGGCCTCAGGCGAGCTTCGCCGTCAGCGTGATCGGAACGGCCTTCAGGGCCTGGCTGACGGGGCAGTTGGCCTTGGCGTCCTCGGCGGCGGCGACGAAGGCGTCCTCGTCCAGGCCGGGGACGGTGCCCTCGACGCTGAGGGCGATGCCGGTGATGCCTTCACCCGGCTGGAAGGTCACGTCGGCCGAGGTGACGAGCTTGGTGGGCGGGGTGCCGGCACCGGCCAGGCCGTGCGACAGCGCCATGGAGAAGCAGCTGGAGTGGGCGGCGGCGATCAGCTCCTCGGGGCTGGTCTTGCCGTTCGCCTGCTCGGCGCGCGACGGCCACGACACCGGCTGCCCGCCGATACCGGATGAGTCGAAGGTGACGACGCCGTTGCCCTCGAGCAGGTTGCCTTCCCACACGGTGTGCGCGGAGCGCGTGGTTGCCACGGTGTTCCTTTCGCCTGCGGTCGATGCGCCCCGTTGCCGGGGCTTGCGGCCCCTATCCGATCACATTCCCGCTCACCGCACGCGGAACACCGGCCCACGTGCGGTGAACGGGAGGCGGGCGCCCCGGGGAATCGGATACATACGCGTGCTCGCGCCGCACCCGCAGCACGGCGCCCATGGTCGGGCATGGTCCGGCATCCCGCCACATCACACGATATTGCCCTGTGCGGGCTGGTCGGGCACCGCAGAAGGTGTGGCGTCGCGGGCCGTGCGCCGGGAATCGTCCAGCGGCACCTGGGGCCCGGAGCACTCCCGCAGCCAGCGGCGCAGCACCCGGTGGACGTGCTCCGCGCCGGCCAGTTCCGAGCCGTCCGCCACCGGCGCGGACAGCGCGAGCGGGGACAGCAGGAAGGGGCGGCCCTGCCGGCCGCCGAGCCCGCCGTGCGAGCCGATCTGCTCCTCGAAGGCGAGCACCTCGCCGTCGGCCGGGTCGTGGAAGGAGTTGACCATGATGTCGGCGGCGTGCGGGAAGGAGTGCGTCCGCCGGACGGCCGCGGCGGCGCCGGGCCCGAACCCGGCGAGCGGCCCGGTGTCGCCGTCGTCGAGCGCCTGCACCGGGACCTCGGCCCCGTTCGCGCCGAGCACCACGCCGCCGTGCTCCTCGCTGCGCACCAGGAGGAAGCCGACGCCGGGGTGGTTGGCGAGGGTCGGCAGCAGCGCCGGGTGGCGGGCGTCGATCTCCTCCCGGCTCATCCGGTGCGGCACGTCCGGGAAGGAGATCAGGCCGAGGTTGCCGGAGGCGAGCACGATCGGCTCCGAGCGGCGCGAGGGGCGGTACCGCTCGTGCTCCTCCTCCACCGGCCTGCGCAGCGCGGCCCGGACGGCCGCGCGGGCCTCCGCGCCGCTGCGGGTGCGCTCCGCCCGGCGCGGCACCGGCAGCCCGCAGCCGGCCCGGACCAGGTCGCCGAGGGTGAGGCCGTAGCGGGCGCGGAAGGTCTCGCCGGGACTCTGGCCGTGGTCGGACAGGACGACGATCCGGTACGGGCGGGGGGCGTGCTCGGCGACCTTCTCGATCAGCGCGAGCGCCCGGTCGAGGCGTTCGAGGACCTTCTCGGCGTCCCGGCTCATCGGCCCGGAGTGGTGCGCCACCTCGTCGTACGCCACCAGGTCGGCGTAGACGGCGGCGCGCCCGGCGAGCAGGTCGCCCATCACGGCGGCGACCACGACGTCGCGTTCGACGACGGTCGCGAAGGCGCGGACGAGGGGGTAGAGGCCGCCGCGGGAGACCCGGGGGCGGACCTTGCGCATCCGGGCCCGGGTGGACTGGGCGATCTCGCGGCCGGCCTCGGCGACGAAGGACAGGGCGGTGCGCACGGCGTTGGCCGGGTCGGAGAAGTAGGCGAAGTAGCCGGCGCGGGAGCGGGTCTCGCGGCTGCGCCGCCGGGTGGCGATGGACAGCACCAGGGCCTGCTCGTCGGCGCCGCCGCTGAACAGGTTGCCGCGGCTGGCGCCGTCCACGGTGAGCAGCCCGCCGTCACCGGTGCGCTCGACGGCGCGGCGCTGGAGCTCGGCGGCGCTGGTCGGGCGGTTGCTGACCATCACCTCCCGGGTGTCCTTCTCGTACCAGCGGAACGCCGGCACGTCGAAGGTGCTGCCGTGCAGGATGCCCAGCTGGCTGGCGCCGGTCTGGCTGGACCAGTCGGTGCGCCAGGGGGTGAGGCGGTGGGTGGCGTTGCCGGGCCCGGCGGCCGATCCGTAGCCGAGCCAGCGCGAGACGGTGGGCATCAGTCCCTTGCCGACGGCGGCCGTCAGCACGTCGTGCCCGACGCCGTCGAGCTGGACGAAGACGGTGCCCGGGGTGACCGGGCCGGGCGGCTGGGCGCGGCGGCGGCGGTCGGCGAGGCGGTACAGGCGGCGCCGGTAGGCGTCGTCGTCGCGGACGGCGAGGGCGGCGCCGGTGGCGGAGGCGACGGCGGACATCACGGCGGCGACCGCGACCGCGGTCTCCGGGTCGACGGCGCCGCGCTCGGCGGGGTTCACGCGCAGCGCCACCAGCAGCAGCGCGCCGTTGAGGAAGAACACCAGCAGCCCGAGCACGAGGGCGGGCACCAGCAGCAGCAGCCGTACCAGCAGCGGCCAGACCAGGGCGGACAGCAGACCGAAGGCGCCGGCCGCGAACGCGGCGGTCACGGCGATGGTGGTGGGGCTGTCGCCGTCGGGGCTCTGCAACTGGAAGTCGGGCAGGATCCCGGCGAGCACCAGCATGGTGACCGTGCTGACGGCCCACACCGCGGCGCTCCGCCCCGCCTGGCTGACGAGCCGCCGCCAACGCCCTCCGAGCACGCCCCGCACACCTCACGTCCCGGCCCGCCCCCGCAGCGGGCCCGCGTCCAGCCTGTCACACCGCGGGCCGGGCCCCGGCCCGTCCCCGGGTGCGACGGACCGTCAGCGCCCGTCGCACCCGTCCCTCGGCATCGACAGCCGCCGGTGCACCCGGGCCTTCGTCTGCGCGTCGTACGACGGTCCGGCCCGCCCCACCGTCTCCACCCGCACCCCGCGCCGCGCGCACTCGGCGGTGAACTCCGCCACGTCGGACAGGGCGTTCTCCAGCACCCGGCGGCTCGGCGCCACGAAGACGTCGTGCCCGGCCCGTACGCCGTCCCACAGGGCGCAGTGGTCGGGGCGCAGCCCGCAGACCAGCAGCTGCCGGGCGACGACGTACCCCCGCTCCGCGGCCCACCGCGCGCACATCGCGTGCTGGCTGCGGGAGTCGACCAGGAAGGGCTCCGCGCCGAGTTCCTCCAGCGGCGTCAGACTGGCGATCGCCGTGACGCGTAACGCTCCCATGGCACCCCCTCACCTCCGGCTCAGGCCGCCGACCCTACTCCTGCCCGTAGGCTTCGGGGAGTCGCGCGAAGGAGGCAAAGAAGTGCCGGTGGAGATCACCTGGTGGGGGCACGCCACCTGCACGGTCGTGGACTCGAACATACGCGTGCTCACCGATCCCCTGTTCGCCCGCAGGCTCGCGCATCTGCGCCGCCGGCGCGGCGCGCTCCCCGCGCCCGACGCCCGGCGCGCCGATCTCGCGCTCGTCTCCCACCTGCACGCCGACCATCTGCACGGGCCGTCGCTGGCCCGGCTCGCGCCCGGTACGCGCCTGCTCGTGCCCCGGGGCGCACTCCGGGCGGTACCGGCGCTGCGCCGGCTCACGCATCTGCGTCCGACCGAGATGGCGCCGGGCGACGTCACCCGGGTGGCCGATCTGACCGTACGGGCCGTGTCCGCGCGGCACGACGGGCGGCGGCTGCCGGTCGGCCCGCACCGCGCTCCCGCCCTCGGCTACGTCGTCGAGGGCGAGGCCCGCACCTACTTCGCCGGGGACACCGGGCTGTTCGACACGATGGCACGGGAGGTCGGGCCGGTCGACGTGGCGCTGCTGCCGGTCGGCGGCTGGGGGCCGTACCTCGGGCACGGGCATCTGGATCCGGCGCTGGCCGCCGAGGCCCTGGTGCGGCTGGCGCCGCGCAGTGCGGTGCCGGTGCACTTCGGCACGTACTGGCCGATCGGCATGGACGCCGTGCGCCCGCACGAGTTCCACGCGCCGGGCGCGGAGTTCGTGCGCCTCGCGGCGCGGCGGGCGCCAGAGGTGGCGGTGCACCTGCTCGGGCACGGGGAGAGCGTGCGGCTGGAGGTCGCCCGGTGAGCTGGCTCGCGGCCGTCCCGTCGCCGATACCCACGGAGTCCACCCAGCAGGCGATCGGCTACCCGATGCTGTTCCTGCTGGTGCTGGCCGGGGCGCTGGTGCCGGTGGTGCCGACCGGGGCGCTGGTGAGTTCGGCGGCGGTGGTCGCCTTCCACCAGGCGGCGCCGTTCTCGCTGGCGCTGGTGTTCGTGACGGCGTCGCTGGCCGCGTTCCTCGGTGACGGCGCGCTGTACTGGCTGGGGCGGCGCGGCCTCACGTCGAAGAACGGCTCGCGCTGGCTGGCGGCGATCCGCGCGCGGGCACCGGAGGACCGGCTGGCGCAGGCGCAGGAGAAGCTCGCCGCGCACGGGGTGGCGGTGCTGGTGCTGTCCCGGCTGGTGCCGGCCGGGCGGCTGCCGGTGATGCTGGCGTGCCTGCTGGCGAAGTGGCCGCTGCGGCGGTTCGCCCGGGGGAACCTGCCGGCCTGCCTGGCGTGGGCGGTGACCTACCAGCTGATCGGGATCCTGGGCGGGTCGCTGTTCCCCGAGCCGTGGGAGGGCGTGGTGGCGGTGGTGGCGCTGACGCTGGCCGTCAGCGCGGTGCCGAGTGTGTGGCGGCGGGTACGGGGGCGGACGGCCGGGTGAGCGGGAGCCGCGGCCCGCGGGCCCGCGGGCTGCGGGCTGCTGGCTGCGGGCTGCTGGCTGCGGGCTGCTGGCTGCTGGCTGCTGGCTGCGGCCCGCAAGAGGGTTACGGGCTGCGGGAGGACCTGCGGGCCGCAGGAGAACCACAGGCCACAGGAGAACCGCAGGCCGCAGGAGAGCTGCGGGCCGCGGAGACTGCGGGCCACAGGAGAACCACAGGCCGCAGGAGAACCGCAGGCCACAAGAGAACCGCAGGCCGCGGAGACTGCGGGCCACAGGAGAACCACAGGCCACAGGAGAGCTGCGGGCCGCGGAGACTGCGGGCCGCAGGAGAACCGCAGGCCACGGGAAAACTGCGGGCCGCAGGAGAACCGCAGGCCGCGGAGACTGCGGGCCGCGGGAGAGCCTCAGGCCGCGGGAGGCTGCGGCCCGCAGGAGAGCGGCGGGCGCTGGGGGCTGATCGTGCGGTTCCCCGCGCCCCTCGTTCAGGGCGCGTCGCTCTCCAGGACCCTCGACGCCCCCACCGGCAGGTCCCACAGGTCCTCGCGGTCCCGGCCCGCCTTCTCCCAGGCCGTCCGCACCCGGGTGAGGGGTTCCAGGACCGGCTCGGCGGAGAGCACGAACGTCCCCCAGTGCATCGGGGCCATCCGCCGCGCGCCGAGGTCCTCCACCGCCCGCACCGCCTCCTCCGGGTCGCAGTGCACGTCCCTGAGCCACCAGCGCGGGTCGTAGGCGCCGACCGGCATCAGCGCCAGGTCGATGCCGGGGTAGCGGCGGCCGATGCGGGTGAACCAGTGGCCGTAGCCGGTGTCGCCGGCGAAGTACACCCGCCTGCCGTCGGGGTCGGTGAGCACCCAGCCGCCCCACAGGGTGCGGCAGGTGTCGGTCAGGGTGCGCTTGGACCAGTGGTGGGCCGGGACGAAGTCGAAGCGCACCCCGTCCAGTGCGGCCGCCTCCCACCAGTCCAGCTCGGTGACCCGGGTGAACCGGCGGCGCTGGAACCAGCGGCCCAGCCCGGCCGGGACGAACACCGGTGTGTCGCGCGGCAGCCGGCGCAGCGTGGGGGCGTCCAGGTGGTCGTAGTGGTTGTGGCTGACGACCACCGCGTCGACGCGCGGCAGCCGGTCCCAAGGGACGCCGACCGGTGTGATCCGGGCCGGGGTGCCGAGGATGCGGCGGGACCAGACCGGGTCGGTGAGCACGGTGAGCCCGCCCACGCGCAGCACCCAACTGGCGTGTCCGGCCCAGGTGACGGCGAGCGTGCGGGCGTCGACGCGGGGCAGCGGGCCGGGCTCGAAGGGCAGCCGGGGAATGTCGGCGAGGCCTTCGCGGCCCGGCCGTACGGCGCCCTCGCGGGCGAACCGGGCGAGGGCCTTGAGGCCGGGCAGCGGGGCGGTCAGCCGGTCGTGGAACGTCCGGGGCCACACGCGCCGCTCGCCCAGCGGGCGGGGTTCGGCGAGCGGCGGGTACGGCGGCTGCGGCGGCGCGAGCGGCGGCGCCGCCGCAGCCGCCGGTGTCCTGCACGCCGGATCGTCGGCCTCCTGGGCGGGCGTGCTCGTGGTCGACTCGGACCGCTGCGTCATCGAGGAGGCTCCCGTCGGTGAGCGTCGTCACGGAGATCGTCGAAGACCGACTTCAGGGTGGTCAGCGCACGGGCCACGGGCGGCAGCTCCAGCGGCGCGGGTGCGTCCAGGCACTGCGCGCGTTCGGCGTCGGTGCCGCCCAGCAGCGGGCCGGTGGACAGCCGGACGCGCAGCGCGTCCAGGTCGTCGCCGAAGCGGTGGCCGCCGGGTGCGGGCATGCCGAGCCGGGCGGCGAGGAAGTCCTCCAGCTCCTGCGCGTCCGACACGCCGTGGGCGGCGAGCCCGGACCGCAGCGGGCCCAGGTCGACGTAGAGGTGCCGGCCGGCCTGCGGCGGCGGGCAGAGGGCGCCCGCGGCGACCACGGCGTGGTGCGCGGCCCCGGCCACGCGCGCGTGCAGGCGCACGACGGCGTCCACGTGGCGGCCGAGCGGCTCGGGCTCGTCCAGCGCGTAGGCGGCCGCGGCGGCGACCGGCCCGGCGACCCGCGCGTCGAGCGCGGTCAGCACGTCCAGGACGCGCGCGTGCAGCCCGTCCCCGGCCGCGCCCTCGGGGAAGCGGGCGACGGCGGCGGGCCAGCCGGGCGGCAGCAGGGCGCCGGCCAGGTCGGTCACGACGGTGACCCTGTCGTGCAGCATCTCCGCCGGGCTGAGCAGCACCGTGTCGTGCGCGGCGTGCAGGGTGTCCCGCCAGGTCTCGTCGCTGACCAGGTGCAGCCCCTCGCCGGTGGCGGCCTCGACGGTCTCGTGCAGCAGTTCGGGCGGCGCCACCGTCGCCGTGGGGTCGTCGGCCACGGACAGCACCAGCAGCCGCGGGTCCCCGCCCTCGGCGCGCACCCGGCGCACGGTCTCCAGCAGGGCGTACGGATCCGGCACACCCCCGCACTCGGCGGCCGTGGGCACGTGGAACACCGGCCGGCCCAGCAGCCGGGCGTACGGCGCCCACCAGGCCGCGCAGGGCCGCGGCACCAGAACGTCGCCGCCGAGCGCCGCGGTCAGCGCCAGCAGCAGCGCGGGCGCCCCGGGGGCGGCCACCGCCCGCTCCGGGCCGGCGGCCAGCCCGCGCCGCTCCCAGTAGCCGCAGGCCGCGGTCAGCAGCGCCGTGCCGCCGCCGACCGGCTCACCGGCGGCGCGGCCCGCCGCGGCGGCCAGCGCGTCGGACAGCTCCGGCAGCACGGGCAGCCCGTCGTCGGGCAGGGGCGGCCCGTAGCGGACGGGGCCGTGGCCCTCCGGTTCCGTCCCCCGCATGCCCACCTCCGCGCAGTCCTGGTGCCGTTTCCGGTGCCGTGCCGTGACGCCCTGGGGCCGGGTCCGGTCGTCGGACGGTGCCTGGCGCGTGCGGTGCCGGTCGTGCTCTCGCGCTCTGCGTACCCAGCCGGCCCCCGCCTCAGGCGTCCCCCCGGCGTGTGCCCGCGCCGCGGCCGGGGCCCGGCGGCACCGGGCGCCCCCGCGATCGGCGGGCCGCCGGGCCGGGCGGCGGCGGGCGCCACCTCCGTGGCCGGCTCCGCCGACCCCGCGGGAACGGTTCCGGCCATGAGGGCGACGGACAGGACAGGGGCGCTGCGGCGCATGGGGCGGCTCCTTGGGCCGACGACGTGGGGCGCGAGGCCGCGCCCCACTGCCATCACAGCCCGCGGCCGGCGCCGCCGCCCGCGCCCGGGGCCCATCGGGGGAACCGCCCACCCGACCAGGTGAACTCGCCCGGCGGCGACCGCTACGCGGTGGCGTCCCGCAGGACCTCCTCCCGGACCCGGTGGCACGACCGGTTGATCAGCCGGGACACGTGCATCTGCGAGATCCCCAGCTGCTCGGCGATCCGGCTCTGCGTCATGTCGCGGAAGAACCGCATGTAGAGGATGGCCCGCTCCCGCTCCGGCAGCGCCGCCAGCCGGGGCCTGACCGCCGCCCGGTCCACCACCGTGTCCAGCGCGGGATCGGCGGCCCCGAGCGTGTCACCGAGCGCGTACCCGTCCGTGCCGCCCGGCAGCTCCGCGTCGAGGGAGAGCGCGCTGAGGCTCTCCAGCGCCTCCAGCCCGGCCCGTACGTCCTCCTCGCTCAGGCCGGCCTGCTCGGCGATCTCGGCCACGCCCGGCTGCCCCCCGGAGCCGGCCCGGTCGCCCGCGGACAGTTCCTGCACGGCGGCGCGCACCCGGCTGCGCAGGTCCTGCACCCGCCGCGGCACGTGCAGGGTCCACAGGTGGTCCCGGAAATGCCGCTTGATCTCGCCGGTGATCGTCGGCACGGCATAGCTTTCGAAGGCGTGACCGCGCGCGGGGTCGTACCGGTCGACGGCCTTCACCAGTCCGAGGGCGGCGACCTGGCGCAGGTCCTCGTGGCTCTCGCCGCGGCTGCGGAACCGGCCGGCCAGCCGATCCGCCATGGGCAGCCAGGCCTCGACGACCTCGTCGCGGAGCGCGTCGCGCTCGGGCCCGGCGGGCAGCGCGGCGAGCCGGCGGAAGGCGCCGGCGGTGTCGGGGGCGTCGTCGTGCGGGTGGTGCTTCGCGCTCGCTGAGATTCGCATGGTGCGTCGCAACTCCCTTGATGTGCTTCGGGTTGGACGGTCACCGTGGGCGCGCGCACCGGGCGGGACGGAGGTGCTTGAGGCCGGTGGGGCCGCTCCCACGGAGGTGCCTCCGGTCCGAAGCACTGTCCGCGCGCCTGCCCCGGGCCCCTGGGCGCAAACGCCCGCGGCGGGGTTTTCCCCCGGCGCCGGGGGTGACTCGTAGCGGGTGCCGCCCGAGTCGTTCCCTCGTTCCGTCCTGGAGGTCACTCCATGAGCACCACGGTTGCCGACCACGTCCTGCAGCGACTGCGCGAGTGGGGGGTGGAGCAGGTCTTCGGCTACCCCGGCGACGGGATCAACGGCCTGCTCGCCGCCTGGGGCCGCGCCGAGGACCGGCCGCGCTTCGTCCAGTCCCGGCACGAGGAGATGTCGGCGTTCCAGGCGGTCGGCTACGCCAAGTTCAGCGGCCGTCTCGGGGTGTGCGCGGCGACGTCGGGTCCCGGTGCGATCCACCTGCTCAACGGGTTGTACGACGCCAAGCTCGACCACGTGCCGGTGCTGGCGATCGTCGGCCAGACGCACCGCACCGCGATGGGCGGCTCCTACCAGCAGGAGGTGGACCTGCACTCGCTGTTCAAGGACGTCGCCTCCGACTTCCTGGAGACGGTGACGGTGCCCGAGCAGCTGCCGAACGTACTGGACCGGGCGATCCGCACCGCGTACGCGCGCCGCGCCCCCACGGCGGTCATCATCCCCGGGGACGTGCAGGAGCTGGACTACGCGCCGCCGACGCACGAGTTCAAGATGGTGCCCTCCAGCCTGGACCGCAGCGCCTGGACGGCGATCCCCTCCGAGGAGTCGCTGCACCGCGCCGCGGAGGTGCTCAACTCCGGTGACAAGGTGGCGATCCTGGTCGGCCAGGGCGCCTCGGGGGCGCGGGCGGAGGTGGAGCGGACCGCCGAACTGCTCGGCGCGGGCGTCGCCAAGGCGCTGCTGGGCAAGGACGCGCTGAGCGACGAACTGCCCTACGTCACCGGCTCGATCGGGCTGCTGGGCACCCGCCCGTCGTACGAGCTGATGCGCGACTGCGACACGCTGCTGACCATCGGCTCGTCGTTCCCCTACTCGCAGTTCCTGCCGGAGTTCGGCAAGGCGCGCGGGGTGCAGATCGACATCGACCCGCACATGGTCGGCATGCGCTACCCGTACGAGGTGAACCTGGTCGGTGACGCCCGGGAGACCCTCCAGCGGCTCGTCCCGCTGCTGGACGCCGACCGCGGGCGCGAGTGGTTCGAGACGGTGTGCGACAACGTGCGGCACTGGCGGGACGTGATGGAGCGCCGGGCGGGGCTGTCGGCGGACCCGATCAACCCGGAGTACGTGGCCCGGGCGCTGGACCCGCTGCTGCCGGAGAACGCGATCGTCACGTCCGACTCGGGTTCGACGGCCAACTGGTACGCCCGCCACCTGACCATGCGGGGCGGCATGCGCTCCTCGCTGTCCGGGACGCTGGCCACGATGGGCTGCGGGGTGCCGTACGCGATCGGCGCGAAGTTCGCCCACCCGGACCGGCCCGCGATCGCGCTGGTCGGCGACGGGGCGATGCAGATGAACGGGCTGGCGGAGCTGATCACGGCGGCGAAGTACCGGGACCGGTGGCAGGACCCGCGGCTGGTGGTCGCCGTGTGGAACAACCATGACCTGAACCAGGTGACCTGGGAGATGCGGGCCATGGGCGGCGCGCCGTCGTTCCTGCCCTCGCAGGAGCTGCCGGACGTGCAGTACGCCGCCTTCGCCCGCTCGCTCGGCCTGACCGGCGTCCGGGTGGAGAAGCCGGAGGACGTGGAGGCGGGCTGGCGGGCCGGGCTGGCGGCCGACGGTCCGGCGGTGATCGAGTTCCTGACCGACCCGGCGGTGCCGCCGATCCCGCCGCACGCGACCTGGGAGCAGATGGAGGCGACGGCCGCCTCGATCCTGCGGGGCGACGCGGACCGGGGCGCCATGGTCCGGCAGGGGTTCAAGGCCAAGGTGCAGGAGTTCCTGCCGGGGCGGCATCACGGGCAGGGGCAGGACGACTGACGGCACACCCGGTGACGGCACGGCGAGCGCGGGCGCGACAGCCGACCCACGCCCGGCGACGGCCCGGCGGGCACGACGAGCACCGCCGGCACGACGGGCGACGGCCCGGCGGGCACGACGAGCAC